>JAAEQP010001004.1 GCA_024231375.1 bacterium
GGCGTGATGGGTTCGTGCTCCTTGTGCACGAGGGCCTGCATGCGCGCGTCGCGCACCATGAAGTTGGTCGCCGATGTATCCTCGTCCAGCAACAGTACACGCGCGCCGACCTCCACGGCCTCGACGATGTTGGCGGCCTGGCTCGTGCTGCCGCTGGCGTCCTCCGAACAGAAGGCGTCCGTGCTCCGCCCAAACGGAAGGTTGCTGATGAATGGACTGATGTCGACGCGCTCAACGCGCCTTCCGTCTTCGGCCCGGATCTTGACGGCGTCCCGGCACGTCACGACGTATTCGCGCCCATCATCGGGGATGTGGGGATACACGCCGCGCTCCAGCGCCTGCAATAGCGTCGATTTGCCATGGTACCCGCCCCCAACGACCAGAGTGACGCCCTTCGGAATCCCCATCCCGCTGAGCGTATTGCAGATGCCGTCCGGCTTGTCAATCGGGTTTGGAATCGTAATCGTCACTCGCAGGGATTCGGGCGACTGGAACGCAACCGCGCGTTCGTGGTCCAGCGGGGCATCTGTCGCCCCCGTGTGGCGAGGCAGGATGGCCTCATCCGCCACGAACGCTGTCAACCCCAAGTCGTCCAATTGGTCCTGAATGCGGGTGTGGTTCTCAACGCACGCCACA
>JAAEQP010001005.1 GCA_024231375.1 bacterium
CACGGGTCTGTTGCTGGCGGTTGGGCTGGCGCGGTTCGTGGAGATCATGACGCGCGGACGCCGTGCGGCGAAGCATTGGCGCGAGGGCGCGGCGGCCTTCGAGAAGGGCGATGTGGCCGCGGCGGAGGCCGCCTTGCGGCGGACAGTGAAGCTCGCGCCCATCTGGGCGCCCGCGCATCGGCTGCTGGGGGTGACGTTGGTGCGTCAGGAGAAGTTTGCGGAAGCCGAGCACCCGCTCCGCATGGCGTCGCGGCTGGAACCACGCAACGGACAAGGCCATTTCGATCTGGGCATGTACCTGGCCACCTGTCCCCCCGTCCGAGCGGATGAGGCCGTGGCGTCGTTCGAGAAAGCCATCGAGCACGCGCCCGCACTGCGTGAGCAACTCACAATCGAGGCATTGGCGCCGTTGCGCGCCGACAGCCGGTTCCAGGAATTGGTGGGACAATGAACCGTCGACGCATGGCGGTCCCAACAGGGAGTAAAGGTACGATGAGAACGTTTGCACTGGTCGCGTTGATGGGGATGGCGGTCGCGATGACAGGATGTGGCGAGAAGACAGCTGAGACGGTGTCAGAGAAGGTCATCGAGGGAGCCTTGAAACAAGGCGGGGCTGAGTCGGTCGCTGTGAACGTATCCGACGATGGCGTGTCCATCAAGGGGACAGGCGAAGACGGCGAGGCTTTCTCCGTCACCACCTCCGAGGACGGCGGATCCATGACCATGGACGACGGCAATGTATCCATGGTGGCGGGGGACAACGTCGCATTGCCAGACGATTTCCCGAAGGACGTGCCCCTCTATGACGGCATGGAACTTGGCATGGCGATGAAGGCCGCCGAAGAAGGCGCGTTCACCGTGATGGCGACAACGGCCGACGCCATGGCGACCGTCGCGGCGGACCTGAAGAAGCAGGCCGAGGCCCAGGGTTGGACCGAGCAGATGACCATGAACCAAGCCGAAATGAACATGCTCGGGTACAGCAAGGACGGGCGGACGCTTCAGTTCATGATCATGCGCGACGGCGACAAGACCGGCATCCAGATCACTACGGCGAAGGAGTAGGGGGAGAGTCTCACGCTGAGGCGCTGATGATTGTCACGGTGTGGGGAGTGGAGACCTTCGGTCGTGGGATGGGGCGTCGAATACATCGCCGAGATTGGCGCCAGCCGCTGAGATCGTCTGTTGGAACCGCAACAGAACACCACGCCGTCATTCCCGCGAAAGCGGGAATCCAGGAGGCTTCGAAACGCTTCCCTTCAGACGGGACTGGACCCCCGCTTTCGCGGGGGTGACGGGAGTGGGCGCGTGTCCGCACCTCCCGACCCTCAGTACACCCCGAATTCCTGCAACGCATCCCACATGGCCATGATGTTCTCGGGCGGCACTTCACCCATGATGTTGTGAACCGTGTTGAACACGTACCCACCGCCAGGCGCCAGGGCGTCCAGGTTGCGGCGGACGTCGTCGCGGACCTCGTCCGGCGTGCCCTGAGGCAGGACGTGCTGCGTTTCGACGCCGCCGCCCCAGAAGGTGATGGCGTCGCCGAAATCCTTCTTCAATGCAACGGGTTCCATCCCCGCGGCCGACACATGCACCGGGTTCAGGATGTCGATGCCCAGTTCGATGAAATCGGGCAAAATGGGCCGCACATTTCCACAGGAATGAAAGAAGAGGCGCGCATTCGGCGCGAGTTTCTTGATGGTGTCGAACACACGCTTCATGTGCGGTTTGAAGAGTTGCCTGAACTGGTCGGGCGCGATCAACTGGGACTCCTGAGTGCCGTAATCGTCGTTTTCGGCCACCACATCGACCACGTCGCCCAATTCACCCAGCACGGTCTCCCAGTAAGCAATCTTGAGGTCGGCAAGTTTGCCGTAGAGCCGGTCGGACAGGTCCGCGTACATCATGGGGTCCATGAGCGCGTTTTCCATGCCGCGCAGCCGCTGGGCCATTTCGAAGATGCCCGCACAAATGCTCTTGACCACCACGGCCTTGCCTGCTTCGCGATGGGCCAGCGCCTGATCGCGCAACCCCGCCACACGCCGCGGGTCGGCAGCATCGGGCCACGTGTGGGCATCGACGGATTCGGCGGTCGGGTCCACGTCGGCCAACGGATGCTCCACGACACTGAACCAGAGGCCGTCTTCCTTCGGGAAGTGCTGGGTCAACCCCCACTCGTCGCGGTAGACCCACACCTCGCCCCCGTCTTCCAGCTTCTCGTATACGTCCCAGTTGTGGCTAGTGAGCGGAAACAGGCCGCGCGTATCCACCTTCAATCTGTCGAGGAAATCGTCGTGTGGAATCACCACCTGCTGAACCACGTCAAGCCAGATAGGGTCCTTCTCCGGCATACCGAGATGCCGCCGCAGGTTCTGGTAGGCCGCGTTAGCGATGCCCGTCACCTGCGTGCTCGCCAAGTCATAGGGCACCCGGTCGGGTTCGCGATGGTCCAGGGTGGCCAACATCCGGTCGCGTGATGTCATCTCGGGCATTGGGAAGTCCTTTCGTCCGAGGAATTGGGGACTGTACCAAGCGAGCGAGTCCGCGAGTGAGACGGGACTGTCCCCAATTCCGGCCCAGAGAGTGCCGCCTCGCCACACCCCGGCCGCCAAACGACCAGGGACAGTCCCGTCTGCGTCCGCCTGCGGCGGACTCCGCTTGGTACAGTCCCCAATTCCCTAATTCGCCGCGAACTCAAGAATCCGCACGGCGTGACCTTCGCTCTTCTCATTCTTGCCTTCGCCGATGCGCAGGACGATTGTGTGCTCGCCCGGCGCGAGATCATTCGCCAAGGTGTGACACACGGGCCGGTGGAAGCTGGGGCAGTAGCGGTCAAACAAGTCCAACGCCACAAACTCGCCGCCGTCGATGCTCGTCTCGATGATGCCCGCGTCCATACCCGCAATGGCCGATATGGCGAGTCGCGTGCCCTCGAACACGATCATTGCACTGGCGCCCGGCGTGGTTGACGCCAATACGTTGACCGTGCCGCCGTAATTGCACTTCTTGGGCGCGTCCCACGCATCGAGCCGTTCCCATCCGTCCACAATCTCGGCGGATTCGTGGGGGATGAAGTGACCGTTCTCGAGGTTTTCCGGGTCAAGCGGTTCGGGCATCGGGCGGTCGGTCGGTTCGGCGACGGGCCCACTCCAGGCCGCATCGAAAAGGAGGTCGATATTCTGGGCATAGATCTGGTGGCCAAACCCGCTGGGATGACACGAATCGCCCGAGAATTTGTCCCACTCGAACTCCCCGGCGTTCAGCCGGGCCGCCACGTGGACCGCCTGGTTCACGAACGGGATGCCGTAGTGCGCGGCGACTTGGTCGTGGTCCTGGATGCTCAGCGGCGCGGCCCCGTCCGTGATGGTCTGGAGCTTTCCCTTGTCCAGGAAGTACTGGATGACGATATCGACCTTGGGGTTCAGTCGCCGCACATGCCGGACAATGCCTTCCATGGCACGAACGCGGCGGTTGTCGGGGCACTCCCCGTCGCCGTCGTTCACGGCGAACTCCAGGAACAGCAGGTCCACGGGACCGTTCGCGAAACAGTCCGACTCGACCCGGTACGCGCCCAATGTGGAATCAGTGCCGCCGATTCCGGCGTTCACGAAGTCGAACTCCGTGTTGGGAAAGCGTTCTTCCAGCAGTTTCATGGTAAGCGGACGCCAGCCGGATGCGACCGTGATAGACCCGCCGATGAACGCCACGCGGCCCTTGCCGGTGCCCTCGAACACGGCGCGGCAGTTGCCGAGTCCGTCCCGCACGGCAATGACCCCGTCGCGCAATGCCATGGATCGTTCCTCGTCGGTCGATGCCGCGTTCGCGGGCATCCCCATGCACGCGCCGCCCATCAGAATGGCCGCGAGTATCGCTTCGGTTGACCTCATGTTCCACTCCTTCTGGTATGACCCACCCGCTCCAACGCATGTCCTCGGCGGCCGAGACTGAGGCGCTGATTATCGCCGCGTATCATAACGGCACGGGAAACGCGAGGCAATCGCAACCGATTTCCAGGAAGCACACGCACAAACCGGGCTGGAAGGATCTCCTTCCAGCCCGGTTCTTCATTGGCGCGATTCGCGAGACAGCGCCTACACCTCGTCCGGGATGACCCACGGGGCGCGGTAGCGGCGCTTGACCAGGTCGTTGGCGGCCTTGTCCACTTTGAACCCCTCGGTTTCCGGGTCAATGTGCAAGCGGCGGCCGGTCCGGTAGGCGATGTTGCCGTAGTGGCAGAGCAAGGTCGACAGATGGCCTTCCTCGATGTCCCCATTCGGACGCTTGCGCGTGCGGATGCAGTCGAGGAAGTTGCCGATATGGGCCATGTTGGCGGGCGAGAACCGGCCCGGCTGGATGCGCACGGACTTCCCGTCGCCGTCGAAGGCCTGCCATCCACCGCCATGCCGCGACAGGAACATGATCTGCTTGCTGCCGTAGATCTCCATGCGCGTCCCGCTGAAGGCCCATTCGGGCAACTGATCGGTGTCGCGCAGGGGGAAGGGCGTCTTCTTCATGTACGGCGCCCACAGGGTCTGCTCGAACACGAGGGTCATGTCCTCGAAATCCCAGTTCACCACGTGGGTGTCCGGCGTTTCCTGATCGTCGTCAAGCCCGAATTTACCGCCCTGCGAACAGACCGACTTCGGGTACTTCTTGTTGATCAGCCACCGGGCCACGTCGATCTGGTGTACGCCGTCGTTGATGATGTCGCCGCCCGAGTAGTCCCAGTACCAATGCCAGCCGTAGTGGAATCGGTTCGCATTGAAGGGGCGGTACGGCGCCGGCCCGAGCCACATGTCGTAATCGACATCTTCCGGCGGCTGGGTGTTGGGCTTCGAAGCGATGGCGCTACGTTGCTTGCTGTTGAGCACACGAGCGAAATGGATATCGCCGAAGTCCGAAGACCGAAGGTATTCAAAGGCCTCGTAGCAGTACTCGGCGCTGCGGCACTGGGTGCCGATCTGAACGATGCGCTCGTATTTCCGGGCGGCCTCGACCATCTTCCGGCCTTCCCAGATACTATGGCTGGCCGGTTTCTCGACGTACACGTCTTTGCCAGCCTGGCAGGCGTAGATGGTGCCCGGTGCGTGCCAGTGGTCGGGCGTGGCGTTGATGATGCCCTGAATGCCCTTGTCGTCGAGCATGTCCTGAAAGTTCTGCGTCATCTTCGGGCGTTTGCCCGTCATCTTCTCGATGGCGCCCGCAAAGATCTCAGCGCGTTTCTTGTCGGGGTCCGCGACCCACGCGATATCGCAATCGTCGCGCTCGGCGTACCACGTGGCCAACTGCTTCCCGCGGCCACCACACCCCATCAGGCCAAGCTGAATCCGCTCGTTGGCGCCCAGGGCATTGATGGAAAAGGTCGAAGCGGCCCCCATGGCCACCGCCGTCTTGGCGGACCGCCCCAGGAATTGCCTTCGGTTCATCGGTTTCATCTGCTACTCCCCCCGCTGGTTCAGTGGACGGACTCAATTCAGTCGTTCCATTGTAGCGAAACACACCTGTTTTACAAGTTTTGTGGGTTCAGGAGCGGAGAATAGATGGAAGTGAGTCC
>JAAEQP010001006.1 GCA_024231375.1 bacterium
CCATCCAAATCACGGATTTCTCCCTTGATGACTGAAGAGGCTTGATTATATGAATGTCGACGCTGCTAAGTTGTTTACCGACGGCTACTTGAAGGGGTTTTTCGGAACCATTGGGCTGATGCTGTCCAATACCCCGACCTTCGAACTTGGGGACATCGAGGACCTCAGCCCCGACGCCTGGCCCAGCCTGGCCACCAAGTTCGGCGCGGCCATGACGGCCGTGGCGAAGGAAGGCGGCGGGATCGCCGCGTTGTTCCCCGCGGCGGACGCACGAACCGTGGCCGCCTTGTTCGAAGGTCAGGATCCTCCCGAGCCCGCGCCGCTCACGGAAGAAGAACTGCCCGGGATGCTGGAGATCTTCGAATCGTGTCTCGGCGGCGGTGTGGCGTACTTCAAGGAGCAGTACGAGCGCGTCGTCGAACTCGACGACATCCAGGTACGCATTTTCTCCGTCGAGGCTTTGGAGCCGGTGACGGGCCTTCTCGGCGATGACGTGTCGTCCACCGCCTTCACGTACAAGGTAGGTGACGCCATCGACAGTTCGGGAACCCTTCTCTTCTCGACCAGCCTCGAAGGCGTGATCCCCGAGTCCGCTTTGGGCGGAGGCATCGCGCAGGATCAGGTGGAGGACATTCTGGGCGACTTCGGCACGCAAGGCGCCGCACCCGCAGCGTCGGCACCCGGGCAAGGAGTGCCCGTGCCGTCCAACATCGGCCGCGTGCTCGACATCCAACTCACCGCAACGGCCAGGCTTGGGCGGGTCGAGATGCCCATCAGCGACATCCTCGCTCTCGGGCCCGGATCCATCATCGAGGTCGGCCACTCGGTGGACGAACCCATCGAACTGCTGGTGAACGACAAACTAATCGCCCGCGGTGACGTGGTCGTTGTCGACGAGAAATTCGGCCTGCGGATCACAGAGATCGTGAGTCCCCAGGAGCGGATTGAGAGTTTGGGGTGAACGAACAGGACGAAAAGCGGCTCTGGGTACAGTGGAAAGAGCAGGGCGACGAGAGCGCCCGCGAAGCCCTCATCGTACGCTACATGCGCGTGGTGAAATACGTTGCCGGGCGCATGGCCATCCACGTGCCTCAAAGCGTTGAAATGGATGATCTGGTCAGTTGGGGCGTTCTGGGGTTGCTGGACGCCGTCGAGAAGTTCGACCACCTGCAGAACATCAAGTTCTCCACCTACGCCACC
>JAAEQP010001007.1 GCA_024231375.1 bacterium
CCGGATGGACTACCCGACGCCTACCAACGCATGCTGAACATGCGGAGCAACGTGTTCTGGGGCGTCTTCATACGCAACATTCACCGGTGGGCGGCCCACGCCATGGTCGTTTCCGTGTTCCTGCATATGCTGCGGGTTTTTCTGACGGGCGCGTACAAAGCGCCGCGGCAATTCAACTGGGTACTGGGGAGTGTCCTGGCGCTGCTGACCATTTTCATGTCCTACACGGGGTATCTGTTGCCCTGGGACCAATTGGCGTATTGGGGCGTGAAGGTGGGTACGGAGATTGCCCGTATCGCGCCCGGCGGTGCGCTGATACGCAATCTGCTTCTCGGCGACACCGAGGTGGGCGGCGAAGCGCTCCTTCGCTTCTACGTCCTGCACGTGGCGGTGCTGCCGCTGGTGCTCGGCGGAGGCATCGGGCTCCATCTATGGCGCGTGCGCAAGGATGGCGGCCTGGCACGTCCGGGCGACACGAGCAACGAGAAGCTGATTCCCTTGTCCGAATGCGGCTACACGAAGAACAACTCCGTGTACAAGGATGCCCGTTCGTATCAACTGGTGGAGGTGGTGCAGGGCGTCGAGCCGAAGGTGGACGAAGAAGTGGATCAGATGGTGTTCACCTGGCCCAAGCTGGTGGTGCGCGAAGTCATGGTGTTCGCGCTGACCCTGGGCATCGTGGCAGTGGCGGCCCTGTTATACAACGCGCCCTTGGAAGGTCCCGCGGACCCGGCGCTGCCGACGAACCCGGCCAAGGCGCCCTGGTACTTCCTGGGGCTTCAGGAATTGGTCAGCTACCACGCGTTCATCGGTGGTGTGGTCATTCCGGGGTTGCTGGTTCATCTGATGATTGCCTATCCCTACCTGGAGATGTTCGTCGACCGCTTCTTCGGGTTGAAAGACCGTGGCGGGGCCGGGGTCTGGTTTGCCAAGGAACGGTGGCTGGAGAACCTGATCGTGCTGTCTCTGTTCGGAGGCATGATCGCGCTCATCATCATCGGCACCTTCTTCCGAGGCGCGAACTGGGAGTTCATGTATCCATGGCAACTGGGTGTAGGGGGAGGGCACTGAGATGATTAAGGACTATCGCCTCCTCGCGCTCTTCCTAGTCATCGCATGCGGCCTCCTGGCAGCGTCGATTCACCAAGCCATGCAGGCGGATTGGCAGTCCTACCAGAAGGATTACTACAAACAGCTCAGCGTCGAGGATTATCAGATCGAGGTGGTCCAGCAGAACGTGACCACGCCCAAGGGCGTGCTCATCGACCGGTGCGCCACGTGCCACATCGGGGCGAACAACGAGGATGCGGCGGACTTCGACCAACCCTTGAAGGCGCATCCTCCAATCGCGCCCGGCATGGCGACGAACCTGCACGACCTGAGCAAGTGGGGCTGTACGGTGTGCCACGATGGCAATGGCCGGGGTCTGGATGAGACCGACGCGCACGGCCATCTGGCCCATTGGACCATGCCACTGCTCACGGGACACATGGTCCAAGCCAATTGCACCAAGTGCCACATGACCACGGACCGGGATCTGAAAGGCGCCGACTACCTGAATCGGGGTCGTCGCCTGTTCATCGAACGGACCTGTTGGGCATGCCATACGATTGAGGGTGTTTCTTCCGGGACCCAGGGTCCGAATCTGACCGACGCGGGCGAGAAGTTCGGGATCGGCTATCTGCGCAAGTCCATTCTCCTGCCCAAGGACAACATCGAGTCGTCCAAAATGCCGCGATTCGATTGGTTGGATGGCAGCGAGGAGAGCGAACGCGACGTTGAATCGTTGGTGGTCTATCTGAAGAGTCAACGCAAGTTCCGGTTGCGCGACGCGAGCCAGGCGCCGGTCGAGTTGAGCGGCCAGGTGACCGCGAAGCGGCCGAAACCGGCGACGCCGAGCGTAGCGTTGGGCAAGGCTGTCTTCCACGGCCGTGATGCGGCGGGGATGCTGCGCGGCGGCTGCATCAACTGCCATTCCTACGACACGGGCCCGGCGGCCAAGAAGAACGGGAACTGGTCCGCACCGTACGAGGGCGGTTCGATCTGCCCGAACCTGACGTTCTCGTTCGCGGCGCGAGGCAAGGAGTACGTCAAAGACCACATCCGCCAACCTACGAGCCACGTGGTGGACTCCATCATGCCAAGATTCGTGACGGACGATCCGGCCAACTCGCTCACGGATACTGAACTGGAGAGCGTGGCGTTGTTCCTGGAGACGCTGCCGCAGGAACGGCCCAACCGGACTCCTGAAGCGCTCTACGCGACGCACTGCACGAGCTGTCACGGCGACAACTTCGACGGGAAGGGGCGAATCAACCAAGGCAACATGCTGCTTGACCCGATGCCGCGGAACTTCAGGCATCAGTTCGTTTTGTCGTATGAGAGCCGGTTGGCAAGCTCGATCATGAACGGCATCGCAGGAACGTCGATGCCCCCGTGGAAGAACCTTCTCACGAGCGCGGAAGTGGACGGAATCGTCGCATACATCAAGGGTGAGGTGACGAAGGACCTGGAACCCGCCAGGATGGCGTTCAAACGGCCGGACATCCCGTTGCCCAAGCCTGGCGACGCGGACCGTATGACGGGCGACCCGCTGGTGGCGGGCGATGCCGAAGCAGGCCGCGTGACTTACGCGCGCGTATGCACGGGGTGCCACGGGAAGCTGGCCAACGGCAAGGGACCGGACGCCTATTTCCTGGAGCACCCGTTGCCGCGCAACCTCATCAACAGCGAATTCATGAACGCGGAAACCATGACGAAGGAACGGTTGTACCAGTCCATCCTGCTGGGCGTTCCGGGGACGCCAATGCCCGCGCACGACCGCGTGATCTCTGACCAGCGGATTCTGGACACCGTTGCGTATCTGCGCGACCTGAACAGTGAAGAAGGAGGAGAGTGAGTAGAATGCGAGAACACAGGGCAGCCTTCGTTCTGATCATGACGTCTTGCGTCTACCTCATTCTGGGCATGACCTTGGGCGTTCTGGCCGCCATGAAGATGATGTGGCCGGCCATGGCCGAGTTTGAGCTGTTCATGTTCCCCCGGATTCGCATGGCCCATACGAATATCGTGTTGTTCGGTTGGTTGCTTCAGGTGAACATCGGGCTTCTCTTCTACATCATGCCGAAGCTTCTGCACACGAAGCTCTATTCGCAGAAGCTGGGACTGTTCATCTGGGCCCTCTACAACGCCGCTGTGCTGGGCGGCATCACGTGCCTCCTGATTGGCAAGGGGCCCTTCGGGCATCCAGGCAACAAGGCGTTGGAATACGCTGAAATTGTACCTCCCTTCGACTACCTGATCGCCTTGTGCTGGGTGCTGTTTGGACTCAACATCGTGATGACGCTCAGAAACCGCAAAGTGAAGTACCTGTATGTGAGCGTCTGGTACTGCATCGGGAGCATCATCTGGACGGCCTTCGTCTACATCACGGGCAACTTCATCACCCAGTTGCCAGGGGTGGCCGGCATCAACCAGGCCAACCTGAGCTGGTTCTATGTACACAATGCGGTTGGCCTCATCTTCACGCCCCTCGGCGTCAGCATCGCGTACTATCTGATCCCGAAGGACCTTGAAACACCCTTGTATTCGCACAAGCTGAGTTTGGTGGGGTTCTGGGTCATCTCCTTCGCTTACGTGTGGACAGGCGCGCACCATATGCTGCACGGCCCCATCAGCTACTGGCTGCAAACAGTGGCGATTCTGTTCTCATGGTCCCTCATCATCCCGGTAGTCGCGGTGATCACCAACTTCCTGGGCACGTACCGGCAAGCGCCGAGGAACAGGCGACTGAAGTCGGCGGTGGCCAAGTTCTGCTACGCAGGTACGATCTACTACCTGTTCACGTGTCTCCAGGGGCCGTTCCAATCCATTCGCACGGTGAACGTGTATGTGAGCAAGACGGACTGGATCCCCGGCCACGCGCACATGGCCCTACTGGGGGCGTTCTCCTTCTTCGCCTTCGCGGGCATCTACTACGTGTTGCCCCGCATCGTGGGCCGTCCCCTCTTCTCACAGAAGCTGGCCAATCTCCATTTCCTGCTGACCTTCCTGGGATCGCTGCCCTTCTTCGGCATCCTGTGGGTGAGCGGCGTGATCCAGGGGCTGGCGTGGCAGGATCTCGAAGTGACGTTTCTAGACTCCCTGCGGGCCATGAAACCGTATCACATGGTGCGCTTTGCGGCGGGAATGATGATATTCGGTGCACAAGCCATCTTCCTCTACAACATCTGGGAGACCTTATTCGGGGCAGGTGAGCCGATTCCCGATGAGGACGGCCAGGAACTGGAAAGCGCTACGTTGAGAGAGGTTCAGGGATGAAGAAACCCGCATTTGAAGCCAAATCGATGATCCTTGCGCTCGGAGCGTTCGGGGTGTTTGCCGTGGGCGCGATCATGACAACACTGATTCCGCCGCTCATTGACCCAACCCTGCATTCGGCGAGCGCGGCCAATCCGGTACACGAATACACGGAGGCGGAAGCGCGCGGCATGCGGCTCTACGTGCGGGAAGGGTGCGTCTACTGCCATACGCAGCAGGTGCGGGACGACGTGACCATGGACGGCAAGCGGTACGGATGGCGCACGCTCGACGCGGAAGTGTCGGAATCGTGGGAGTACGTGAACGACCGTCCCCACTTGTTGGGCACGAAACGCACGGGCCCGGACCTGGCACGGGTCGGCGGGAAGTACTCGTCGGAATGGCACTGGGCCCACTTCCGTAACCCCAGGGACATGGGCGAGAAGTTCTTCAAGGGCGGCGCAAACCCGCAGGCGGCGTCCATCATGCCATCGTACAAGCACCTCACCGATGAGGAAGTGAAGGACCTGACGGCCTACGTGCAAACGTTGGGACGGAACAAGAACTGGCGTCGAACACTGAACGACTACGAGCAGTGAGCAGACCGAGAGTACGACAGCAGAAGCAGAGGTAACACGACCATGAGCGAGTACGAGCTAGAGGACACGAACGAGATCGCGGTGGCGGACCATCCCATCGGAAAGGTGCTTCTTCTGATCTCGGCGCTGCTGGCGGCGATCTGCATCGTGTATTTCGCGACGCAACTGACGCGCCCGGAACCCACCCCCGAAAGCGCCGGGAACGAGGTGGTCTCCTCCCCCGCTCCATGAAGCTGGTACCACATCTCAACCGGAGAAAGTTGCAGTACCTGGGGGTGGTCGTCTTCTTCGGCCCGCTCCTCCGACTTGTGTACTTCGACACCGCAACGGTCGAACTGGTTCTTCTCGGCATCAGGATTCCCCGGGAGCATATCTACCTACCGGTCTTGGGGGGATGCTTGATTCTCGGGACCATCGTGTTCTTCACCATCAAGTTTGGACGCTATTTCTGCGCATTTCTCTGCCCGGTTCACCTGTATCTCGAACACCGGTACCGCAGTGAGGACCGATGGTGGCACCGACTTCTGCCATGGGTGGTATCGGTTCTGGCAGCCGAGGCGGTGGTGTCGTTCGTGTTCTCCTACCGACAGCAATGGGCCATGTACACGGAACGCGCGTTCCCCCAGCCCATACTGGTCGCGCATACGATTATCCTGGGCGTCATGATAGGTGTATTCTATGCCTACGAAGAACGGTTCTGTCACAGCGCGTGCCCATATGCCGTCCTTCAGAATGTGTGCCGGTGCGACGACACGGTGGTGACGGTGTTCGACCACGACGCGGACCGCTGCGTGGACTGCACGGCCTGCGACCGGGTTTGCCCGATGAAGTTGGACGTGCGGGAGCAGAGCACGGAGTCGTTCTGCACAAATTGCACGTTGTGTATCGAGGCCTGTTCGAGAGTTCTAGGCGAAGGCAGGGAGGTCATGACGCAAATGCGCGAGCATGAGCTTCCGGAAGAGGAGTCCGACCTGCCGACCAACCCGAGGTAGTATGGTCATGGAAATCCCGGAACCGACGAATGTGGTGTTGGCGGTGATGGGGGCGACCCTGTTCGGGTTAGTCTCAGTGCCCCATTGCTTTGGCATGTGCGGGCCCCTGCACCTGACAGTGTGCCTGTCCGGAGGAGCACGCTCCTTCAGAGCGCTGTCCACCTTCAACCTGGGGCGTATCCTGGGGTACACGGCCCTCGGGCTCGTGTGCGGACTGTTCGGGGGACAACTCACCGACCTGTTCGGCGCAACACCTGCCCATGGCGCGGAAGCACCCGCGGCTCATGCACCGGCGGATGGGGCCGCCGTGGAAGGTAGCGATGGAACGATCGCCGCCCCCCACTCCTGCTGCGAGGCGGCAGATGGCACAGACGCGGCCGCGTCTTCGGAATCGGGCGGCCCACACGGCGGTGGCAAGCCCATCTGGCGCCGCTGCCTGATGTTCCTGTTCCCGGCAGCCATTCTGCTGCTCTCGGGCATCAAGGCCTTGCGGCGAAAGCCGGGCGTTGTGGGCGAAGGATCAGGCGGACTCTTCGTTCGCCTGTTCAACCGGGCACGCAAGGGCGGACCGCTGGCCTTTGGCCTCGCGGCGAGTCTCATCCCGTGCGGCATGTTGTACTACGCGCTGGCCATCGCTGTCAGCACGCTTTCTCCGTTTCTCGGCGGGGTCTTCATGCTCGTGTACTGCGTCACGATCACCTTCTTCCTGCAACTGGGCATGATGGTGGGAACCACGTTCGGCCGAAAGCTGGGTCCGAAAGTCGACCGGGCATTCCCGTGGCTGGCGTTCGCGGGGGCAGGCGTCTATGTGACGCTGTTCCTCGTCAGATAGGCGGTTGACTCATGGCCCAATGCAAGCTCTGCAAACGCGCCATCGACTCGGACTCCGAGGAATCCGTGTACTGCTGTCACGGGTGCGCCGCCGTTGATCAGATCATCCAGACGATGGACCTGAACGAGGACGAACGTGCCCAGAAGGTGGAGCAGTTGTTGGCGGTGGTCTTTGCGGACGAGGATGCCGCCGAGAAACCGAAGGCTGAAGCACCCGACCTCCACACCCGCGAAGAGCATCTCCTGCTCACGAACATGGTATGTCCCGCCTGCAGTTGGCTCATCCATCACACGCTGGAGAAACAGCCGGGGGTGCTTTCGGCAACGGTGAATTTTGTGTCGGAAAGCATGACGGTTCAGATCAATCCCATGAAGATTGGCATGGACGAGGTTGAGAAGAAGATCGAGGAACTTGGGTACGGTATCCGGGCCCGCGAAGCAGCCGCGTCGGGGTTCGACTACTACGGCTTCGGCGCGGGGTGGTTCTTCGCCATCAACGTGATGATGCTGTCCTTCGTGGTCTACTCGGCGGAATCCTGGGAAATCCCCCCGCTCATGCAACGGGTATGCTGGGGGTTGATGGCTGTCTTCACGGTGTTGACGCTGCTGTTCGGGGCGCGGTCGACGGTGCGGAAGGCGTTGGGCCAGTTTCGGAACCTGGATTACCGCATGGAGACGCTGGTTGCCATGTCCGCCACGACGGCGCTTGCCTATTCGGGATACTCGATCGCGACCGGATCGTTCGAACGCATCTATTTCGACGTGGTATGCCTGCTCATCATGTTGATCGAAACGGGCAACATGATCACGACGACGTTCTTCAACCGAATGCGCCGCAGAATTTTCGAATTGCGGGACCATTTGCCCAAGAAAGTGCGTCTCGCCGGGGCGAATAACGACTACCGAAACACGGAGGACTTAGGGCCTGGCGAACAGTTCTCCGTGAAGCAGCAGGAACTGGTGCCGACGGACGGCGTCTTGCTTGCCCCCGCTGAGTTCGATTTCAGCCTCATCAACGGGGAAAGCAAAGGCGTGACATTGCAGACGGGACAGTTCGTGGGTGCGGGAGTGAAACTCCTGTCGGAGGACTGCGCCTTGCGGGTGCCGGACGACGGCCCCAGCTCACTCATCGAGACCATCATCGAAAGCACCATTGGCGCGTTCAATTCGCGAATGGAGAACATGACCACCGGCGACAGAATCGCCAAGGTATTCGTGCCGTTCATTCTGACGCTGGCGACAATCGGAGGGGCGGCCCACTGGGTGTGGGGAACGCCACAATCGGCGGTGCTGGCGTTCATGAGTGTCCTGATCGTGGCCTGTCCGTGCGCCTTCGGAATCGCCGAACCCCTCGTACTGACAACCGCCGTGGACCGCGTGAAACGGTTGGGCATCCAGGTGTTCAACGGGAACGTGTTGCGGACCCGTCCGTCAAAGGTGATCTTCGACAAGACAGGCACGTTGACGACGGCCACCATGGAGGTGTCCAGCATCCATTGGCTCGTTGAGGAAAGCGCTCAAGACAAGAACATCATCGCATCGCTGGAGAGCGGCATCGAGCATCCGCTCGCCAAAGCACTTGCGACACTGGGCGAGGGGTGGTTGTTGGAGGATCGCAGGACGGATGTGGGGTCCGTGGCCGGGATGCACGAGGGGATGCGATACCGATGCGGCAAGGCGTCCATCTTTCCAGACCTCGCCGTCCCTTCCGCTCTTCATGATGAGGCGGCGACGTTGGTGGCGTACGGCGACGAGCACGGATGCCGCGCGCTCATCCTGCTCGAAGACGAGGTGCGGGACGAGACGCCGGACGTGGTGCGGCAATTGCGCGAAGCGGGGTTGGATCCGGAGATCTGCTCGGGTGACCGCGAACCGGCGGTGGCACGCGTGGCCGAACCGCTCGGCATGCCCTACACGAGTGGAATGACGCCTACGGACAAGCAAGAGCGCATCCAGTCCCTCCAGGCCCAAGGGAAACACGTGATGATGGTGGGCGACGGAATTAACGACACCCAGTCCCTGGCGGCGGCCGACATCGGGTTGGCGGTGTTCTCGGGACAGTTCCCGGCACAGATGAGTGCGGACGCCGTGTTTCTGACGCCA
>JAAEQP010001008.1 GCA_024231375.1 bacterium
CCTACAACGCGCCGCACACGCCCATCCAGCCGCCGGAAGACTGGCTGGATCGCGTGAAGAAACGCGAACCGGACATGACCGAGAAGCGGGCGAAGCTCGTGGCCCTCATCGAGCATATGGACGACGGGATCGGACGCGTGCTGGAAGCCCTGGACGAACTGAACCTGCGCGACGACACACTGGTCATTTTTGCGTCGGACAACGGCGGGCAACTCAATGTGGGCGCCAACAACGGCGCGTTGCGCGGCGGCAAACAGAACATGTACGAAGGCGGGATACGCGTGCCCATGTGCGCGGTGTGGCCGGGGCGCATCCCCGCGGGAACGCGTTCGGACCAAATTGCCTTGACCATGGATTTGTTCCCCTCCATCTGCGAAGCGGCCGGGGCGTCGGTCGACCATACCATCGACGGCGTGAGCATCCTGCCGACATTGCTGGGTGAGAAGCAGGACCTGGGAGACCGGTGTCTGTTCTGGGTGCGGCGGGAAGGCGGGCATTACGGCGGGCAGGACTACTACGCCGTGCGCCAGGGCGATTTCAAGC
>JAAEQP010001009.1 GCA_024231375.1 bacterium
CCCACTCCAGCGTATCGGTCTCGTCGGTGTGGCAACGCAGGCAAGCGAAGTCCAGCGTAATGAAGGCCTCGTTGTCCGCATCGAGCGCCGCAAAAGCCACGTCGCCGTCGCGCGCCACCGGCGTACCCTCCGCGTCGGTGAACATCAGCGCCTCCGCATCGGTGGTGATCTTCCAGGCGTGCGAGCGAATGTCACCCATGTTGGCGTTGATGCTTTGGCCGGACTTGCCGGTGAACGCCATGTGACACGCGATGCACTCGGTCGGTCCGGGGTGGGCCACCGTAACGTCCGCATGGCAGTCGGTGCAATCCGCGATGATACCCGGAGGAGGCTCGATCCCGTCCACCGCCGTGGGGTCACCTGCGGCTGCGGCCTGAATGGCCGCCAGGCGCGTGTCGTCGAAGATCGGCTCGTGCAGGTCGTGGCAGGTCATGCAGCCGCTGGTCAGAGCAGACGAATGGACACTGCGAGAGAACTCGTCCCACTGCTCATGGTGCTTGACGAACCCGCCACTCGCGGCGATGCCGTCCGCGCTACGCGTGTGGCACTTGCCGCAGACCGCGTCCGTGTCCGGGCTGCCGTTGATGTCCTCGGTGGACAGGGACGCAACGTGGTCGCCGCCCGGCCCGTGGCATTCCTCGCAATGAACCCCGTCGAACTCCCAGTCGCCGACCAGGCCATCCAACTCGCGGCGATTGGTGGTGTCGGCATCGTATCCGGTGGTGTGGCACTTGCCGCAATCGAACGGCTTGCGCCCGATGTTCTCTTCCCACGGTCCGGCGATGTCACCCGGCGCGGTGTGATCCGCGTTATTGTCATACGCCACCCGCTCTTCACTCGGGAAGTTGTATTGCGCGGTTGGCCCCAGGACCACGAACCCATCTTCGTCCATGACCCGGTACTTCCAGCGATACCCGC
>JAAEQP010001010.1 GCA_024231375.1 bacterium
CCTCACCAAGTGTGCCACCGACTAACTCGTTAGTCGGTGTCCTACGCCCACGGAGCAACAACCGACCTCCCCTCCTCGGTAGGGTCGCGCTCCGCCGCGACCGTCTTCGCCTCCGCTACAACACGGCCTCCCGGCGCTCCATCCCGAAGTCCGCGTAGCGGACGACCCGAAGATAGCCCAGGGCAAGCGAAGCGCAGCCCTGGGATCACCATCCCCCCCAAATGGAAGTCCCGGAGGGACGACCGAATCTCAACTCATACTCCGCCGCCCCCAACGCGACTTGAGCCGCTCCCCTGCGCCCCGCATAATGGACACACACGTGCCGCCTCGCAAACGCGACGGGCGCCAACCCAAGACGACTCAAGGGGGATACATCGCATGCGCAACAAAGACGCTTCCACCCAACACACCGCACCCGCACCGTCCCGCAGAGCCTTCCTGGCTTCGTCCATGCTCGGAGCCGGTGGACTGCTTCTGCACGCCCAACCATCATCCGCGCAAATCGCCGACAGCGACCAACCGACCAACATCGGTTCCCGTCGCGAATTGTTCGTGGACAACCACCTCATCGAGCAACTGTCCGGAGGCGCGCAGCAACGGCTGCATCATCCGGTTGCCCAGGAGATCGCACTCAAACATTTCGAGCCTTGGGAAGGTACGGGATGCGGCTACAACAGCGTGTTCAAGGACGGCGACCTCTATCGCATGTACTACAAATCCTGGCACCTCGAAGTCAGCGACGGCAAAGTCACCACGGACCGTCATCCTTTGTTCTGCGCGTACGCCGAGAGCGACGACGGCATTCACTGGCGCAAACCGGAATTGGGATTGCACGAATTCCAAGGGTCGAAGAAGAACAACATCGTCATGGTCAGCGGTACCCAGGGACCGTTGAAGGTGGATGCCGGCCATCCTGCCGTGTTCAAAGACGAGAATCCCGACGCCCCCGCCGACGCCCGCTACAAGGCGTTTCTTCGATCCGCGGGACCCGGCGGACTGCTCCCCTTCAAATCCCCGGACGGGATTCACTGGGAACCCATGTCCGACGCGCCTCTTTTCCACGGCCTGGGGGCGTTCGACTCGCAGAACCTGGCCTTCTGGGACCCCACCATCAAGAAGTATCGGGCCTATTGGCGCATATTCACCGAAGGCGTCACCACGGAGAAGGAATGGAAACCCGGCGGCTATCGCGCCATTCGTACCGCCGAATCGGACGATTTTCTCAACTGGGGGCCTCACACGGACCTGACCTACGAAGACTCGCCCAACGAACAGTTGTATACCAACCAAATCAAACCCTATCACCGGGCTCCCCATCTGCTGCTCGGATTCCCCGCGCGCTACACCGAGCGTGGGTGGTCGAACTCCATGCGAAGTCTGCCGAACCTACCCGGACGGGAAGCGCGGGCGGCCGGTTCGCTGCGCTACGGGACCGCGCTCACGGAAACCCTCGTCATGGCCAGCCGCGACGGCCATCACTTCAACCGGTGGAACGAGGCCTTTCTCCGTCCGGGCATCGAGCGGCCCGGAACCTGGCACTACGGGCAACAGTACATCGCGTGGCACTTGGTCGAAACCAAGTCGGCCTTGCCGGGCGCGCCGAACGAACTGTCCATCTACGCCGTCGAGAGCTATTGGCACGGTGAGGGCTGTGAGTTGCGGCGTTACACCCTCCGCCTCGATGGATTCGTGTCGGTGAGCGCCCCAATGAAGGGCGGCGAACTCGTGACCAAGCCGGTTGTGTTCACCGGCAAGGCGTTGCACCTCAACTTCGCTACGTCGGCGGCCGGCGGCCTCCGCGTCGAACTGCAGACGCCGGACGGAAAGGCCATTGAAGGGTACGCGATGGACGACTGCAACGAAGTGTTTGGCGACACCGTCGACCGCGCGGTCACCTGGAAGAACGGCCCCGACGTCGCGAAGCTCGCCGGTCAACCCATCCGTCTCCGCTTCGAGTTGCGCGACGCCGATCTCTACGCGTACCGTTTCGAGGGATAAAGGACTGAGGGGCTGTTGAAGAAGCATATACGCGCGAAAACAGAAGGGGCAAACGGGGACTGCCAAGCTCTTGCGTCCCATTATTGCCCTTCTTAGGGCAACAATGGGTGGCTGTCCCCCGCTTATCGCGGGCTACGCG
>JAAEQP010001011.1 GCA_024231375.1 bacterium
CAGGAGCGTATCCTCGACCAGCTTAACCGCACCAGCTACGACGTGATTATCGCGAGAAGATTGATCTCCTAGAAGTCGTCGCCGAGGCTCGGCGAGCGTGGGCTCAAAAATACGATCAGCAGAGAATTCACACATGGCTCCGTCGACAGGTCCAATTCGCTGTCGCTGGTCTGAAACGCAAGGAGTCAGATGGCTGTGACTGGCGCGATGAGGATCTCCCGTACTGCCGGGTCGCTCCTGGAATGAAGTGGCTGCCGCACCAGCAGACGGGGACGGCGCGGGATGCAATCCGGCGCATGCGCGAGCAGTACCCGGGCGAGTCTCCGCCGGAGAAGGTAGCGGAGTGGACGGCGTGGTACGAGGAGCGCGGCGGACTAGAGGGGAATGGCAATGGCTGACCGCGTCCCACCGCATGACGACGTGGCCGAGCGCGCGTGCCTCGGGTGCGTTCTACTCGACCAGCGGAGTCTGCCGCGCATGCGGCGCCTGATCGATGCCGGGCACTTTTTCGCGCCGGCCCGGGGTCTGGTATGGAACGCGATGTGCTCGCTGGCAGACGCCGGAGCCACGATCGATGTTGTACTCCTGCGCGCGTACATGGAGCGGACGAAGGTGTGGGAGCGCGTCGGGATGGACGGCCTGCGTGGGTTGCCCGACGACGTGGGGGCTACCACGAACGCCGAGGCGTACGCCGGGCGGGTTCGCGATCTCTCCGCACTACGAGGGGTGATGGCGTCGGCGCAGGAGGTGATCGACGCTGGGTATAGGGGGACGGCTGATCCGCAGGCCGTCATGGTGAACGCGCGAACTGCGATGACGCGAGCGACCGTCGTCGAGGATGGTGGGGGGCGGCCGGAGTCTGCTGCCGAGGGGGTGCCGCGGGCGTATGATGAAGCGACTGCCCCGCTTGAGAACAGGTCGACGCTACTCGACTGCGGGATCGGAGGATTGCGGATCAAGCGCGGGGTGCCGACTGTGATCGGCGGACGGACTTCGAACGGGAAGAGTACCGTCGCGCTGAACTGCGCGGCGAATCTCGCCGAGCAGGGATACCGCGTGCTGGTTTTCTCCCTGGAGGACACGAAGGAGGCGTACTGGACAAAGCTTGCCTGTCGCTACGGCGGAGTCGATACGGCGCGCGCGATGGGGGACCATGAAGGGGATCTCACGCCCGACGAATGTAGCGCGTTGATGGAGGGCACGAACCGTGCGTCCCGGTTGCCGATCCACGTGATCGATCGCGTAGGAGTGACCACGGAGTGGGCGTACCAGACGGCGGTGCTACACCAGCAGGATCACGGGGTGGACGTTATTGTCGCGGACTACGTGCAATTATTCAAAGAGCGTGGACGGGATGAAACAGAGCGAACGACGGCGGCGATGCGTGGGATCGTGCCGATCGGGCGTGATCTCAACGCGGCGATGATTGTATTGAGTCAGATGTCTCGCCCGGAGAAGGGCAAGGTTCCTCCCCCACCGACGATCTACGATCTGCGACAGTCAGGTGAGATCGAGCAGGCGGCGGATACCGTGGTGCTGATCCACTGGGAGTATTTCTACACCCGCGACGAGGGGAAGCGGCGCGCGCTGCGATGGGATGTGGCGAAGCGCAAGAACGGCCCGCTCGCCTTGCTCGAGGCGAACTGCATGTACGAGCATGCGTACGTTGGCAATCCAAGCGGGCATGGCGGGTCAGGCGAGAGGGGATACTGAGATGATTCAGTCGTCCGATGCCGCTCTTGACAGTGTAGTTAGTGCTACGCGACGTGTACGCGTGGCCGCTGGGCGGCGCGAGGAACACGTCGTCGCGGAGATCGAGCGCGAGTTGCGCGCGGCCGGGATAGTATACCGACGTGAGGTGCGGATTGGACCGAGATGCCGCGTCGATCTGCTGGCTGAAGGTGGTGTGGCCATCGAGGTAAAACGTGGCAAGCCGAACACGCGGCGCGTTGCGGAGCAGATCACTCGATACGCGGAGTGCGACGTGGTCAACGCGGTGGTGCTTGTCAGCGAGCGAGGACTCGTCGCGCATCTGGACGAAGCTGCCGGAAAGCCGGTGCGATACGTCGCTCTCTCGACGAACTGGGGGCTGACGACGTGACGACCATGGACTATCTGAGGGAGCCATCCCTCGAGGGCCATCGCTACGGGGTGCTAACCTACGATGCTTCGGAGCGGTCCTTTTGCATCACTGGTGAGCCGTTGTTATTGGAGTACGCCAAGCGCCTTTTCCCCGGTGCGAGGATCTCGAGGGGAGGCGGCGGGTCGCTCCGATTCAATCACAGCCGCAGGGAGGTGGCGGACCTCAACTGGCTGCTGATGCGATTCCCGATGGACGTTTCTGACTGCGCAGACGTCCTATCCTCTGCGCGGGACAACGCGATCGAAGAGATTCAGCGGCGGGTGTCTGGAGATGATCGCACGCGGACGACCCCACCGTCCGAGTTTGTCGGTCAACTCTATCCGTACCAGGAGTCTGCGGTCACCTTTCTAACGACCAATAGACGGGCTGTCCTCGCCGATGGGATGGGGTTGGGGAAGACGTGGAGCACGTTGGCGGCGGCAGCCGTGGCGGGATCCTATCCCGTCCTGATCGTCTGCCAGGCGCATGTCCAGCGTCAGTGGCAGCGGATGATCGGTCGACTGTTCGACCTGCCGGCCGCAGGCCAAGTGCCGATGTTCGCGTCTGAGTTTTCGCGCGTCACGGCGCGCGGGCAGACACTGGCACCACTGCTACGTGGGCGCACGCCAGAGCCGATCAAGGCGACACCGTTCGCGGTGACACACTACGGGCTGCTTGCAGACTGGAAACAATCGATACTCGATCACGGGTTCCGGACTGTAATATTCGACGAGATCCAGGAGTTGCGCCACACTGGGACCGCAAAGTATTCGGCGGCGTCGCTGATTTCAGAACGCGCGGAGTACGTGTGGGGTGCGTCTGGAACACCGGTGTACGGATACGGGGCTGAGATCTGGTCCGTGATGAACGCCGTCGACTTCCATTGTCTGGGATCGAAGGAAGCGTTTTCGAGGGAGTGGTGCTCCGGGTACGGTGGGCGGATGGTTGTAGATCCTATGGCGCTCAACGGCCATTTATCGCGTGAAGGGTTGCTACTCCGCAGGCGCGCAACGGATCAATCTGTCGCGCTGGATCTGCCGCGTGTCGCCAGGCGGGTAGCGACGCTGCAACATGATGCGGAGATCTACGAGGATCTGATCGGAGCGGCGCGGCAGATGGCCAAGCTTTACGATCGTGCTAGCTACACGACGAAGGGGCAACTCGCCAGAGAGATCGACGCGAAAACGCGTCGCGCGAGCGGTGTTGCGAAGGCGCAGTTCGTTGGGGAGTTCGTGGCGGCCGCCTGCGAGGCTGGCGAGGTTCCTCTGGTTTACGCATGGCACCACGATGTCCACGACACATACCGCGAGCGCTTGGCCGACTACTCGCCGGCGGTGTTCACAGGACGGCAGACGACTGCGCAGAAGGATCGAGCGCTGAAGAGATTCATCGACGGGCAGGCGGGGTGCGCCCTGTTGAGCCTGCGGTCCGCGGCTGGACTCGACGGTCTGCAGGGCCGCGCGACGACTTGTATCTTTGGCGAATTGGACTGGGCGCCGGCTGTTCATTCCCAATGCGAGACGCGGATCGCCCGGATCGGCGTCGATGAGTTGCTGGACGAGGTGCCGTCGCATTACTGTGTCTCCGACGTCGGCCACGACCAGATCATGCTCGACGTACTTGGTGTGAAGACTGGACAGTTCACGGGGTTGATGGGGGACGAGCCGGAGAGCTACGAGGAACAACAGGAGGCGGAGCGGCGGGCTGCCGCGCGGATCCGACGGCTCGTTCGACACTTGCAAGGCGAGGAAGCACCGCTCGGTTGACATCGCCGCTTCACGCGGCGCACAATGGAGGGCACTATGAACAATGAGATCAAACAGGACGAGAAGCCTCGGGCTTCGGCCGTGGTGATCGAAGAGATGAGGGCGAGTTGCGCACCGGTGCGCGAGGCCCTGCAGTTGATCGTGGACAGCCCGTCCACGACGACGGCCGACCGTGTAGTTGCACTCAAAGCGATCGGCGAGTTGGAGATCCAGGCGACGGCGACGGCGCGGGATCTGTACATCACGATGATGACCCGTGCTCGAGTCCAGCGGACGCCGCCGAGCCAGGGCAAAACCCATGAGTAGCACGGAGACGCTAGTCCTCTACTCGGACACCAACGTCGCGGGGAAGCACGACGCCAGCGGGGCGTTTGCCCCCGAGGCTGAGGCGTTTGCGAAGTTCCACGGGGTTTACCGTGGGAACGTGATCGGGATGTGCCTGCCGCGTGTTCGGCGGTCGACGCGACGCGCACGGGTTTACCACGCGCTATCCGAGGCGCGGAATTTGCGGACGGTTGTATTCTTCGGGCACGGATGGCCCGACGGGATTCAATTCGGGTTCCTGCGCGAGGACATTCCGGATCTGGTCGATCATCTCCGCGTGTCGTGCGCTCCAGATGTGCGCGTAGTGCTATACGCCTGTCTGGCGGCGGAGAACGACAAGCGGGACAACCATCGTGGCGAGCCTGGCCCGGCAACTGACGGCGGGTTCTGCGACCTGCTCCGCGATGAGATGGTCCGTCAGGGTCTCGACGGCGGGTGGGTCGACGGGCACAAGACTGCGGGTCACACGAGCTTCAATCCGTATCTGGTTCGCTTCTATGCCGAGGACGTGGACGATCCGGAATTCGGTGCGGTCGGTGGATCGTGGATCGTGCAGCCGAGGTCTCGCCTGTGGCGCGCGTGGGTGAATGCCCTGCGCAACAAGAAGGTCGGGCTGCGGTACCAGTTCCCGGTGATGGAGGGGCACGCCATACGGAGGATTCTCCGGGGGGTGAACCATGGGGATTAGAATCCGAGCGATCGTACTCGTTGCGGCCGTCCTGGCTGGTGCCGTGTGTGGCGCAGCGGCGCGCCTGTCCCAGCCTGTACCGGTTGGAAACGCAGTCCAGATCGCGAAGCCGATCTTAGTACGCGTCGAGTTGGTACGGTCGCTCCCGCCGGTTGCCGACCCGCTGCCGATCACGCCGTACGACGAGGACGTGCTAGAACTGACGTACGGTCTCGGCCAGGCCGCCCGCGCGAACGGCGGGTGGTGGCAGTGCGGCGAGTTGCTCCCGCGCGAGGTGTGGTTCGAGCGTGCCGTGCCGCTGGCGCACGAGATTGTCGCGCAGGC
>JAAEQP010001012.1 GCA_024231375.1 bacterium
CCAGGCGCCCTCGGCGCACGACGACGGTGAACAGTCCGAGGCGTCCTTCGACGCAGCCGGCCACATCAGCCAGTTCCAGCGCCGCCTCGCAGGCCTCGGGGTCATCAAACCGCACGAGCGTTGCCGTGGCGGATTGGGCAGGGGCAAGGTCGCCGCTCCAGGCCTTAAGCGCCGTCCGATAGCGCGGCGCCAGCGGCCCGGTTACGAGGGATTCGAGGTCCGCCACGATGAGACCCCAGTCGACGCCGTTCTTCACGCCCTCGGGGGTCAGTCGTACGACGACGTCCAGGTGCTTGTCCGAGGCGACCTCGCAGACCGTGTCCAGTCGCCGCTTCAGAAACAGATGCACGTCCTCCCATGCGGCACGCAAGCCAAGACCCGGTTCCTGCTGCAAGCAAGCCCCGCG
The DNA here is from genome assembly GCA_024231375.1 of bacterium. Next base: position 407 of record JAAEQP010001012.1, read on the forward strand.
CGGCTTCGTGTAGTCAATGCGCGCCGAGACCTCGGGCGGCGCCTCACGCGCCAGGACAAACCGGTCGCCGACAAGGCGCGCCTCCGGCTGTCCAGACAGGAACTGACGCGCCTGCTTGGCGTTCTGGAATTCGAGCACGTGACAATTCGTGCGCAGAACGACCGATTCCAGCTTGCGCTGCCAGGTGGCAAACTGCTCGCGGACGTTCTCCGGGATGGGCCGCTCGCTCGAGCATTCCAGAAGGTCGAGAAAGACACTCGCGGACATCCCGGAACGGACCCCGCGGTACACGGTTTCCTGGGTGAGCCGGTACGTCCGAACGATGCCACCGTTGGCGCGTTGGCAGAACAGGTCGAGTTTGCGCCGCAAATCCAGCGAACAGCGGTCCAGGTAGGCGACCACTTCGAAGTCCGGCTGAACGACGACGGCATTTCCGTTGGCGTGTTCGGTGACGGCGCCCGATGCAGCCTCTTCAGGTGCGGGGCCGACACCCAGCACATACTGCCCAAGAGGCGTGAGCCGAAAGGCCTTTTGGTCCTCCGATACCTGCACGACCCCAAGCTTCGCGAACATGGACTGGACCATCCAACAGAAGAGGCGTTGTTCGTGGCTTCGCCAGTTCTGGGTCTTCCACGTAAGGTTGACGCTCTTCGCGTGGGACTGAATCGCACGCCAATGCTCATCGAGGAACAGGACATTGTAGTCAAGACGCTGAACCGCGTCCGCGACAGCCCCAATGGGGTGCCACGTTTCCGTGTCCTGTCCTTCAAGGATTCGGGCGACCAGCACCTTATGATAGGTTCTTCGCAGCGAATTTTCCGGCAG
>JAAEQP010001013.1 GCA_024231375.1 bacterium
AGCCGTCCGAAGTACCGGATGCCGCGATTTCTCTATCTTATGTGGACCCTCGGCAAGTTGGATGTGGAGCGGGGGGGCTAATGTGCGGCTGTCCAACGAGCCCCGCCGCGGCGCGTCCTTCCCGGCGTCGCGCCCGCGCCGCGATCATGTCGTTTGTGTCAGGGGGGCTCGTGTCCCCCCAAGTCACGTCTAAAACAGGTTCTCGTCGAAGAGTTCGATGAAGTCGTCGATGAGCATGGCCCAGCCAATGACGTACATAATCAGAATCATTTTCGTTGAACCTCCCCGTTGTTCCGGCCAGTGGAAGCCGGTCTGTTCCTAGTTGACGAAGATGTCGTAGGCTCTGTCGATGACGTCGATTCCGACAAGTTCAAGACACCAGTCCAGAACGTACCAGAATCCCCGCACGAGCGCTGCAAGTGACAGCATTTTCTTTCACTCCTTTTCTGGTTCTCCTCAGAACACACCCGTTTCGTTGACTCTTCAGTAACCCCAAGTCGGATTATAGGCGCGCATTTGCAGGAGGGCAAGGGGTTTTCGAGGCACCGCCTTCGCGAGAACGCAACAGAAGAGCCCCCGAGTTGGTCGCTCGGGGGCTCCTGATAGTGATCGTATATACGGCTTCGTCGTTCTACTTGGAGACTACGCGCCGGATTCCTCTTCGGTCGACGTGTCAGCCGCTGCGGTCTTGGCTACGCACTTGGCGCACTTCTCGTCGCTGTCCGCGCAGCATGACTTAGCGGAGCTGTCGGCGGCCTCCGATTTGGCTACGCACTTGGCGCATTTCGAGCCGTCGGCAGGGCAGCAGCCTTCCTTAGCCACGGCACCCTGAGCGCCTGACGCACAACAGGATTTGGTGTCTGCGGCGGTCTTAGCGGCGCACTTGGCGCATTTCGAGCCGTCGGAAGGGCAGCAGCCTTTCTTGGCTACGGCGCCCTGAGCGCCTGATGCGCAACAGGACTTCGTGGCCTTGGCGGGACACTTGGCGCACTTGGTACCGTCGGTTGGGCAGCAGCCCTTCTTGGCCACAGCACCCTTGAGCGGACACCCAGCGGCTTCGTCGCATGTGGCGGCGTCTTTCGCGCCGGACGCACAGCAGGACTTGGCCGCGCCATCCACGGCAGGCGTCAATACAGCGCCTTGTGCGGTCTTGGCCGCACCACCGGAACTACAGCACGACTTCTTGGCGGCTGCGGCTTTCAAGGGGCATGTGCCAGCCTTGGCCGCCTTCGCGCCTTTGGCTCCCGATGAGCAACAGGACTTCGCGGGTCCGTCAACGGCGGGTGTCAACGTAGCAGCGCTGGCGGTTTTGGCAGCGCCACTAGAGGGACAACACCCAGCCGCTTTGGCCGTCGCGGGGGTAGCTGCTGCCTTGGATGGGCAGGTGGAACCCGCTTCTGTTGAAGGGCTTACAGCATTCATCGCCGCTTGAAGCATGGAGGTCGGCGCGAACGCGATAGCTACGGCAACAGCCGCAACCCCGAATAATATGGCAATTCCACTTTTCTTCATAATCTCTCTCCCTAGCGTTCAAACGTCCGGCCGCACCAGCCTCAGTCGGCTCAGGTGTCTAGCCCTACGCTATTTCCTCTGACCAAGACAGGAACGCCCAATGTACGGCTCGCATTCCCGGAATGACCGCAATAGAGTGCCAGATTCGAGGGGGCATTCTCCAGTCGGGGAGGATGGGACCGATGCGACGTACGGAACCGATGGGGGGAGATCGCCGTTCACCGGTCGGATTCGAGGCGTTTGCCGAGGCTGACGACGTCGTCCACGGCGAATCCGATCTTCTTGTAGAACTCGATGACGCCGGTATTCGAGGTGCGGACCTGCAGGTTGATTTTGGGGCAGCCTTTCGCGCGGAGAAGGGTTTCGGCCTCTTCCATCATGCGCCTGCCGAGACCCGTGCGCTGGTGGTCGGGATGAACGGCGAGGTAGTTGATCCAGCCCCGATGGCCTTCGTACCCCACCATCACCGTGGCGACCACGCGAGCGTCCGCACACGCAACCAGGAACGTGTCCGCCTGCACCTTGAGCTTGCGTTGGATGTCGCGATGGGGGTCGTTGGAGGGACTGACGAGTCCGCATGCCCTCCACAGGTCGATCACGGACTCTTCGTCATCTCGCCCAAAAGGCCTGATCTGCACGTCTGCCATTTCTGCGCCTCACGACCGCGTTTGCCGCCTAGGGAGCAGGAACCAGGCGGACTCGAACTGACTCAACCACGAAGCGAGAGAGAGGAGAGTGACCTCTCCTCTCTCTACTACTCAGTATGCGCAGTGTGAGCGATCAATCCGAAGGCCTACGCCGTCACTTCGCTCATGGCCGCGGTTAGGGCGGCCACGCCTTGGGTGATATCGCCAATGCGGTCGTCGCCGGCTTCGCGTTCGAATATGTAGCTGCCGGCGTAATCCGCTTCGGCGAGGACACGGACGAAGGCGGTCCAGTCGACTTCGCCGGTTCCCACGACGACTTCGGCGCCCCATTCGCCCTTGGCGGCGGGTCGCGTGCCGTCCTTGACGTGGACTTGCTTGACGTGGGGCACGAGGCGGCGCAGAGCGTCAATGGGGTCGTCCATGTCGTAGAGGATCATGTTGGCGGGGTCGAAGTTGACGGCGACGTTCGAGACGCCACGCTGCTGCATCTGGTCCAGGAACATGATGAGCGTTTCGGCGGTTTCCTGACCGGTTTCTAGCAAGAGGGAACCGCCGTCAGCGGCGAAGAGGCCGGCGAGGTCGGCCACGCGGCCGCTGAGTTTGTCGAACGTGGGGTCGCTGGGTTCGTGGGGGAGAAAGCCCGCGTGGGTGCTGACGAGGTCGAGTCCCATGGCTTTGGCCGTGACTGCGGCGTCTACGGCGAGGGCAAGGTTCTCGTCCCAATACTGGTCGGGCACAACGCCGCCGGTGAGACGGATGGCCTCGGGCGACGAATAGTCTTCGCCCATGGTCGCGAACATGCCGGACACGATGCTAATGCCCGATTCGGCGAGAATCTCCTGGACGCCTTCCCACGTGCCGGGATCGTCCCGGTGGGGGGTGAGCCCGAGCTGGACCTGTTTGAGACCAAGGGCGTTGACCTTGTCGGCCAGGTCCCGCGGACCAGTAGCCTGAAGCGACCAACTGCACACGCCGATCTGTTCTGGTGTCTGTATCTTCACGCCGATGTACCTCCCGTGTCATGCGCGTGCCGAGCGGCGGCCGCGCCTACTGTGCGCGTTTCCTCGATGTTCGCCAGACCCGTGGGTCTGGCCAAACAGCAGCATCCGCATTGGACTCCCGTGGGGCCCCAAGCGTGGATGTCCTGCTATCGTACATGGGTCGGTTCGCGCCGTCAACGAGGCCATCCTCCGCAGAGGGAGATGCATGCTATACTCCTGACGAGATGAAGCTACCGAGAGGTGACGCAATGAAGACGCGAGGGCGGCAGTGGGTTGGGCACTAAGCGCTTGGCTTCTGAAGGGGTTGAGGGACGGAACAGGATGCTTCTGAGACGAGCTATCATCCTCATGTTTGTCGTTCTGGTTTCTTTCCCTGCGCTTGCGCAGGAGAAGATTCTGGATTTTCCCATTAACTGGGACAAGCGAGGGGTCTACGGCAAGTTTCTGCCGACGAACGAACAGGGCAAGCGTGGTGCGTGGTCGTGTGGACAGGTGGCGCACGCGATGATCATGCGGTACCACGCGATGCACAACAACCTGCAGATTCAAGGCAGCCATTTCTACTACATGCAGGGCACGGGCCAGCGCGTGTCGGCCGACTTCGATGAGCCTTTCCGATGGGACGAAATGCTGCCTTCCTTGAAGGGCATCCCGCTTGATGATCCCCGCGTCGATCCGGTGGCGGATTTCGTGTACCGGTTCTGCGTGGCGATGCGGACGGACTGGTGGGACCCCGCCCGCAAGGCCTGGGTGAGTGACTACCACGCCAAGGAGGCGATGGCGCGGTACTACGGGATCGACGTCAGAGAATACCGGCGAGGGCCCTTGGCGAAATGGGCTGAACAGCACTCGTGGGACGAGTTGTACGAGAGAATCAATCGGGATATCGACGCGGGGCTGCCATGTGAACTGGTTGTTACGGGGATCGGCAAGGTCTGCCATGAGGTTATCATCACCGGATACCGAAAGGTGGGCGATCACTACGAGTACACAATCCATTTCGGCGGACCCCGGTACGACCCGTCAAGGAGCTTTCGCCTGGACCGCCCAATCCTGGGCTGGAACGACCCGGATCACTTCCTTATTTCGTGGGGTATCAAACCGTATCCGAAAGGACAGCGTGCGCCGCGCTACAACACCGTTTTGCAGGAGTTCGGCGCGCTCGATTCCTTTTCGAGAGCGGACATCGTGTGGGACGGGAGCGAGTACGCGCTCGCTATGCCATCGGGGCGGAATGGGGAGCGCAGTGTCGTGTTTCAACGGCTCAACGCCTCCGGCCGCGCGATCGGTGAACGCGTGGTGGTGGCGTCCGACTGCTACAAGCTGCCCAAGCCGGCGATAGAATCGGGTGGGGACCAGTACGCCGTGGCATGGTTGGGCTCTGGCAGTTCCGGGTCCGGCATCCACTTCGCCCTCCTTTCCGAGAGTGGTAAACGGGTGCTGCCCGCGGACGTCCACATTAGCGGCGCCCTGTCGTGGCCAGGAATCGCATGGTCCGGATCGCATTTCGGGCTCAGCTATCTCGAAGGGACCGATGTGAAGCTCGCTCTCATCGACGGCGATGGTGTGACTCAGCGGACTACGTCCGTGGCGGAAGCCAAGGTTGCACCTAGTGTCGTGTGGAGCAATGGTCGCTACGCGGTCGCGTGCATCGACAACCACAGCACCGAGGTGTGCCTTCGATTGCTCGACGAAGAGGGAGAACCCATGGGCGGCCTGCAGACTCTATTCGTCGATGGAGCGAAGGGGATGAGAGAATGCCGCATTGCCTCTGCTGAAGACGGATATGGACTGGCGTTCATCAAAGATAGACCCGACGGACCGCCGGTTGCGGCGTTCTGCTTGGCGGACAGGAATGGCAATTTCCTGCCGGGCAGCCTGGTGACCGTGTCCGACCCGAAACAGAATGCCCGCACCATCGATGTGTCGTTTCACAACGGCATCTTCTATGTGTCCTACCGTCATCGACCCGGATCCTACGGGCTCTATCTTGGGCGAGTCTCGCGCGAGGGTGAGGTCCTGGACACGCGTTGGTTGGGTCATCGCCCGGACTCCGTCTGTCACACGCAGGGCCCTGATGGCGTGAACGTTGTTTCTCTACGGAATATCCCACGCGGCAAGGGGATTGAGGTGGTCAGCTGTATCGTGCCTCGGGATGAGGACGGGAAGGCGCCGAGGGGGCTGCGTCCCTCCGTCTGGGCAGTTACCGTGGCAGTCCTTGTTGGTCTTGGCGCTGTCGCGGCGTTGCGCCGGAAGACCAGGTCAGGCACCCGTCAGTAGACAAACGGAATGAAGGCCTTCGTCCTCTTCTCCCACTCCTCGAACTGATCGCCGTAGTTGGCGCGCAGATGCTTGGTCAACGACGGGATGAAGGCGAACACGAATCCCGCCGCCAGGGCCAAAGGAACAATCGCCGACCACACGTTCCGCGTGGCCAGCGCCCACGCCGCCACCCACAAGGTGTCGCCTGAGTAGTTGATGTGGCGCGCGTACCGGAACAGGCCCTGGGTGTAGAGCTTGCCTTTGTTGGCCGGATCGGCTTTGAACCGCTTGCGTTGGAGTTCGGACCCGGTGTTGAGGTAACTGCCCAGAAGGAAGAGCCCCACCGCCACCGCGTCGAGTAGATCCAGCCCGGCCGGTTCGCGCGCACCGAGGACGGCGAATCCCACTTGGTAGATCGCCAATGCGAACACAACGCCGCCGAGTTCATCCCACGCAAACCGGCGTTTGAGCAACACGAACAGCGTCAGCGCTATCCGCACAAACGACAGGACGCCAAAAGAGAAGAGCATAATGCGGCGGGCAAGGCTTGCGGGGTCGGCCGGCTCCATGCCGCACCATGAGCAAAGGAGGTTCGCGCCTCCTCCGAAGTAGATCCATCCGGCAAAGGCCAGGAAACAGCCGTGGAGCGCTGTGCATACGATTCTTGGGGCGGGAGAGGTTTCTTCCTGTCCATGCATGGGTAATCTCCTATCTGCGTTCGGCCTGCGTCCATCCTACTACTGAGTCGTCCTGGGCGGCTCGGAGTCTGGGCAGTCGTTGGCGGCACGTTGGGGGCAGAGGTGTGCCCAGTCCGTCATGCTGAGCGTGAGCGAAGCATCTCACACTCCAGGGCAGCCGCCGGATAAACGAGATCTTCACTGCGTTCAGAATGACGCGAAGGGGCCATCAGTTCCTCTCGGGCCAAGCTATGCTGCCTCAGGTAGCCCCTACTTCTTCTCGACCCAGGGCCAGGGATACCCGCAGATCGGGCATGTCTCGTGCCGCTCCTCGTATTCGTAGCGGCAATGCAGGCAGGTCACAGTCTTCGGAGGCGGGTCCTGCTTCCGTTTGCTAGGTTTCGGCTTCTTCTTCGCCACCATACTGCTACCTATGCCTTCTTCTTCCGCGCGGCGCTCTTTCGTTGCCGGGCGCGTTTGGCTGCGGCCTTGTCCGAGGCAGCGGCATTCTCGCGTGCGGCCTTAGCGTTGCGGCGCATTTCGGCGACAGATTTGGTCTTGAGCCGGGCCGCGCCCTTGGTCTTCCTGGTGCCTAGAGGTTTCTCGGATGCCAGGCGCTTCCGGGCTTTGGGGATCTCGCGTTTGTACTGGGGCAACCATTTGGCCTGGGCCACCAGCATTTCGTCGGTCATCTGCCAAACCTCGGGTGGGTTGCACACGGCCGCGGTGAGCGGATCGTGGAGCATGGCCTGTTTGAGCAGCATGGCGTCGCCGTGGACCGCCGCCTGGACCGCCATGCGTTGCACCTGGACGCTGGCGTTGCATGTGGCGGTGCACGCCAGAGGTAGGTTGCCCACGATGGGCATGTTGAGTCCGTTGCCATCGATGTACCCCGGCGCTTCTATGACGCAGTCTTCGGGCAGGTTGGCGATACAGCCCCGGTTCACGACGTTGAAGAATCCCCGGTACACGCGCCCGGTTTCCATGGCTTCGACGATGCGACCTCCGTGTTCGCCGGATCGGTTCTCGGGTTTGTACTGGGGCGCAGGCTGTTTCAGCCAATTGGGGAAATCCGTCTCGAACCAGTTGCGGCCTTCGGTACACACGCGGAGGTAACCGCCGGTCTCGCCGTTGCTCCAGGAACCGAGATCGATCCATTTGCGGATTTCGCCGAGGCGCTTTCGGTACCACGGCACGTATTCGGATACGTGGCCGTTGCTTTCGGTGGTGTAGTACCCGAATCGCCGCATGATGTCGATACGGACCTTCTCGGTCTTGCTGTAGACGGGGTGTTTCTCGAATCCGGCCAAGAGTTTCGGTGTGAGTTCTTTCCCCTTGTGCTTCACGGACACGTACCAGGTCTGGTGGTTGATGCCTGCGCACACGATATCGAGTTCGCTGGTCGGAATCCCGAGCACCTCACCGATCTGGTGGATGCCGCCTTCGACGCCGTGGCAGAGCCCTATGGTGTTGACGCCGCCGTATTCGTTGCAGGCCCAAGTCAGCATGGCCATGGGATTGGAGTAATTCATGAACACGCAGCCGGGAGCAGCGACTTCACGGATGTCTTTGCAGAAGTCGAGCATGGCCGGAATGCCACGCTGGCCGTACATGATGCCGCCAGCGCAGAGGGTGTCGCCGACGCACTGGTCGACGCCGTACTTCAGGGGAATGTCGATGTCGGTCTGGAAGGCCTCCAGTCCGCCCACGCGCACCACGGAGAACACGTAGTTGGCGCCTTCAACGGCTTTGCGGCGGTTGGTGGTGGCGGTGAGCTTGGCAGGTACGCCGTTGGCCTCGATGTCGCGTTTGGCCAGGCGGTAGACCATGTCGAGGTTGCGCTTGTTGATGTCGGTGAACGCGAACTCCGTGTCCTGCAACTCGGGCACGGTAAGGATGTCCTGCATGAGCCTGCGTGTGAACCCAATACTGCCCGCGCCGATCATGGTGGCTTTGATCGCCATGCGTCGATCCTTCCGCGTGTCGAAGAAACTGAGTGCCCGAGACCGAGACAAAGAACGGGCTGGAGACGCTGTGTCTCCGGCCCGAGAGGATACAGGAAGGCGGGGTCAGTCGGCCAGTTCGTGGACGTTCTCCTTCACTTTCTTGAAGATGGCGGTCACGTCCTTGATGTCGCTGTCACGGCCCAGAAGCATGGGATGGGCCAGCCATGCGCCGCTCCGGTAGCACAAGTCTTCGGTGAGGGGACACGCGCCGTCCGGGTAGGCGTCCTTGCCAAGCAGATTCTCGAAGGCCGGTTGGCGGTACAGGGGGATGGCGTAGCCCGCGCCCAGGTACAGGCCTTCGGCGCGGACGGCCTCGCACAGCCGTTCGCGCGAACACCCGAAGGCGTCAGGATCGATGCGGATGCAGTAGAGGTGGTACGAACGGCGCGTGATGCGATCATCGCCCGGCTGGGGCGTGAGTCCTTCGATGGCGCCGAGATGATGGTCGAGGATGGCGGCGTTCTTTTCGCGGCGCAGCGTCTGATCCTCGAGGCGGGTCAGTTGTGCGCCCAACAGGGCGCCCGCGAACTCGGTAAGACGTGCGTTGGTGCCGATGAGCGGATGCTCGTACCATTCCCCGTCTTCGGACCGGCCGCAGTTAATGAGAGAGCGGCATGTCTTGGCGAGTCCTTCGTCATTGGTCAGAATCGCGCCGCCCTCGCCGGCAGTGAGATTCTTGGACATCTGGAAGGAGAACACGCCGGCGGCTCCGATGGCGCCGGCGCCGGTGCCTTTCCACTTGGATCCCCAGGAATGGCAGGCGTCCTCCAGCACGGGCAGCTTGTGCTTCTCGGCGATGGCCAGAATCCGGTCCATGTCGGCGACACGTCCTGCGAAATGGACGGGCACGATGGCCTTGGTACGCTTGGTGATGGCCTTCTCGACAAGGTCGGGGTTGAGGCTCCAGGATTCGTCGACGTCGACGAAGACGGGCGTTGCGCCGACCCTGGCCACGGAGGTGGCGGTAGCGATGAAGGTGTAGGGCGGCACAATGACTTCATCGCCAGCGCCCACGCCCAGGGCTTCGAGGACAATCTCGGTGGCGGTGGTGCCGCTGGTGCACGTGATGCAGTACTTGGCGTCCTGAAAGTGAGCGAAGTCCTTTTCGAACTTGGTGACGTGATCGCCGTACCACCAATTCCCGCTTTCGAAGACCTCGCTCAAGGCGGTGCGCTCGGTATTGTCGAAGATGGGCCACGAGGGGCCTTTCTTCTCGGGTCCGCGTACCGGTGTGCCGCCGTTGACTGCGAGCTTGGACTTCCTGGTCGGTGACATGGTGCAGGCTCCTCCTCGGTATTGCAGACCCCAATGACGCGCTTGTGAGCGCGGGCACTAGCGCAGGCTACGGGGCGGATTGCGCCCCCTTCGGCCGGGCGAGGGACATCACGCCCAGACGAAAACATTCGGTAGATCCAGAGACTGCCATGATAGGTTCCATTGAACGATTCGTCAAGAAGAGCGCGACTTCGCATGATCGGGCGCACCACCGGATGCGTGATTGTGCGCGGTTGCGGAGTGGGCGGGGGATGGGGTATCGTGATGTCTCGATGGGGCGCTTGACTGTCGGCCTTCTGGCGTTAGGCGTTGCGCACTATGGCTTTGGGCTACTTCGCGTACCTGAGCCGAAGTATACATAGAGCCGGTAAGGTGTATAGGCCCCGCGGTCTGGTGCGGGGCATGGAACAGACCGGGAGACGCATGCAATGGCCACGATGGAACCTGCCGCCACGGCGTACTTTGAGGGGAAGTACGTGCCTGTCGAGGACGCCCAACTGAGCATCATGACCCATGCCTTCAATTACGGCACGGGCTTGTTCGAGGGCATTCGGGGGTACTACTCGGAGGACGCGGACAACGTGTTCATATTCCGTCTGGGCGAGCATGTGGACCGGTTTGTGCGGAACTTCGCCATTCTGTGTATGAAGATCCCCGAATCGCGGGAAGAGATCGGGGATATTTGCGTGGAACTCGTGAAGCGTAGCGGGTTGAGGGAGGGCGTCTACATTCGTCCCCTGTGTTACAAGAGCGAGTTGTCGCTGGGGCCCAAGGTCCACGACGTGGCGAGCAGCATGTGCTGTTACGTGATCAAGCTCGGGGACTACTGCGACATCGAGTCGGGGCTCGACGTGGTGGTGTCGTCGTGGCGGCGGTTGACGGACAATGCCATCCCGAGCCGGGCGAAGTGTACCGGCAGTTACATCAACTCGGCGCTTGCGGCCAGCGAGGCGAAACAGGCGGGGTTCGACGAGGCCATCTTCCTGCGGCAGGACGGCACAGTGGCCGAGGGCAGTGCCATGAACATGTTCATGGTGTTGGACGGCAAACTGGTGACGACACCGCCAACCGCGGACATTCTGGTAGGTATCACGCGCAACACGGTGATGCAGCTTGCCGCCGACGAGCTTGGGCTTGAGGTTGTTGAGCGGCCCATCGCACGGACGGAGTTGTACGTGTGCGACGAGGTCTTCTTCTGCGGAACGGGCGCCCAGGTGGCGCCGGTCCGTTCGGTCGACCGGCGGTTGGTGGGCGACGGGACGCCGGGTCCGGTCTCGCGACAGTTGCAGGAGTTGTACTTCGACGTGGTCCAGGGCAAGGTGGAGAAGTACCGTCATTGGTGCACACCGGTGTACTGACAGGCGACGAAGAGATCAATTGTATCGGGCCGCGCGCCGGCGGATTGGCGGGCGGCCCGTTTTGCTGAACAGGGAACCCTTCGAACCCGTACGGGATCAAGGGGTCTAACGGATAGGGGAGCTGTAGGATGTCCGATGAATACGAATTGCGCGAAGCCATCTGCCGGGTCGGCAGGCGGATGTGGGAGAAGGGGATGGTGGCCGCCACGGACGGGAATATCAGCGTGCGGCTGGGACCGGACCGGTTCTTGTGTACGCCGAGCGGCATGTCGAAGACGGACATGACTCCGGCTGACATGGTAGTGGCGGACTCTCAAGCCAACCGGCTGAAGGGAGACCGAAAGGTAACATCGGAGTTCTACACGCATCTGGCGGCCTATGAGGAGCGAGACGATATCGGCGCGGTGGTTCATGCCCATCCGCCCAAGGCCACGGCGTTAACGTTGGCGGGCATCTCGATGGTGGAGAGTCTGCTGCCGGAGGTGGTGTACACGGTGGGCGCGATCCCTACGACGGACTATGCCACGCCCGGAACGCGGGAGGGCGCATCGGTTGTCCGCGAGTGGATCCGGAAGTGCGACGCCGTGTTGCTGGATCGGCACGGGGCGCTGACCGTCGGGGCGGACCTGGACGACGCATACCTGAAAATGGAGAAGGTGGAGCACGCGGCGGAAGTAGTCTTGACGGCGCGGATGTTAGGAGATGTGAGGGCACTTGACGGGGCGGAGATCGAGAAGTTGAAGGAACTGCACGACACCTATGGAGTTACGGGGCGGGTGTTCTGGCCGGAGGGCTGAGGGAGTAGCGAATTCTATTGACAGGCGATTGTGATATGCGCATAATGCGAGGCAAGGGGAAGAGTGATTTTGTTACCACGGTTCTCGCTGAGATCGGTGTCCCCAACGGGAGTGTTTGCGGAGGTCCTTGCCTTCTGGCATTATAGGATTAGTGAAGTAGGGAAGAGTTCAGGGGTTCGTGGCCTGCTAGGGGTCGGCAGGCGGGAGGACGTGAGTAGTGGCGGACTTGAGTGACGACCGACGAGATGACAAGACCCGGCCGTGTCCCACGTGCCGTATGATGATCAGCGTGCTGGCCACGAAGTGCCGGTTCTGTGGGGACGAGGTGGGCCGTCCGAAGGACGAGGCCCGCACGATGACGGTGCAGGATCTCGGTGGCGAGAACACCACGAAGTACGCGCCTTCGAGCACGGTCATGGAGGCTCTGGAGGCGTTTCGATCCGAGGAAGAAATCAAGGCCGAGCCCGAACCCGAGCCCGAGAAGCGCTCGATCCTCGGACGTTTTGGAAAGAAACCGAAGGAGGAGCCCCAGCGTCGATCGGCGCAAGGCGACCTGCCGGAGCTGGACGTGCGGAGCGAGGCGTTGTCGTCCCTGTCGATGCCGGCGACATCCTCCTACCGTACGGCCCCGGTCGTTCAGGATGAGGCCTCTTGGCTGAAGCGGGCGGGTGTATTCGCGGGGCTGGTGGCAGCCATGGTGGTATTGGCCTTCGGCGCGATGCAGGTGTTGGCGATGCGCGGCAAGGGCGAAGACACGGGCCCTGGCGTGCGCGTGCATGCCAACGCGGCCGAAGACCTGCTTGCGGCGGGGACGGATCCGCTGAGGGCACTTGAAGAGGCGGTGGCAGCCGCGGACCGGGAGGACCATCCCGAGAACCGAAAGGTGCGGCTTCAGGCCCGGCAGGCGACGTTGTCGGCTATTCAGAGCGCGCTGAATGCCACCGAGTGGGAGCCGAAGCTTCTGACGCAGGCCTCAGAGCAGGTGAACCGGGCGCTTGCGGCGGACCCCTGCGACGAGATCCGGACGCTGAAGACCGAGGTTGAGCGGGAATGCGTGGCCTACGGTATGGTGCTGGGTTCTGTTGAGTACACCGGTGGCGGCAAAGGGTCGGCCGTGTTCGTGCTGCGATCGGCCGGCGGCGAGTCGTCCGAGGTGTCGGTCACCGTGGGAGACCTGGTCGCGGATCGGTTCGAAGTCACCAAGGTGGGGCGAAATTATGTGCGCGTGTTCGACAAGAAGCGGAACATGCGAATCGTGACCTGGGACACGAACGACGATATCCGCTGATTGCCGCACGGCCCTTCCGGGCGGCCACGGGCGGGGTGTGAGGGCGCGGCATCCTTTGTGCTATCATCGCCCTGGACGATGTCCATCGGGCCGTAGCGTACGGCCATCCCGTCGTCACGAGAATATGGGAAGTCTCCGGAGCCGCGGCCTTTGGGCCGCGAAGCCGCAAATGCAAGGGATCTACAAGACAATGCTGGGACATGGTAAGGTGCGTCGTACGCTTGTTGTGTGTCTTATGGCGGGGCTGGCCTGTTCGTGCGGCATGCTGCGAGGCGGGACGAAAGCCCCCGAAGCGCCTGCGTCGGCGGCGGAAGCGCCCTCGGGCGACAACGAGGAACGGTTGCAGGCGACCGTGCGGGGGATCGTCAAGGCTGCCGGCACGGACGAGAGCCGCGTCGACGCCAAACTCGTCCGGCGGAAACCCTATTACCTGAAAGAGGACACGGTGTATCCGGACGGGGCGGACGGCTTCGAGGTGACGTTCCGGGAGACCGAATCGAGGACGGCGCCGTTGGTGGCGGAGGTGACGCTGAAGAAATACCGGTATGCCACGGTCCTCCATCGTAAGAAAGATGAAGCGAAGGCCGATGACACCATCCTCCGGGGCTCCGGAACCGAGACGCTGTCGTTCGAACTGCGCAACGGCAGGTGGGTGCAGTTGGGGAGCCTGTTCGTGGCCGGCACGACCGAAGAGAAGGTCAACGGCGAATGGGTGCCGGTGCAGGACAAGGTCGACCAGGCGCTGGCCGCGGAGTTGGACGAGCGGGAAGGCTTCCTCGGACGGACGTGGTCGTTCATCACGGGGCGGTAACCGTCGCAGGGCACGAGTACGGATCCGAGGCGCCCAATGACATGACCGCCGACACATCCCATCGCGACAAGGCGTTCGGCTGGCAGGGACTGTCCGCCCGGATCCCTTCCGACTGGGATTTGGGAGCGTTCGGGGGCGATTCCCGCGAGGGGCATGCGTTCCTGGACGATGGCGTGGCGGTTCGTCTGCGTGTGCGGTGGACCAAAGGCCGGGGCGGCAATCCCCAGGCCGGACTGAAGCGATACCGGCGTGCGATCGCAAAATCCAAGTCTCTCCCCGGACTGTCCGAGGCCCCCGAAGAATTCCTCCCCCCACGATTCCGCCGCGACAAGGTCGTATACCCGTTTCGTTGGGAAGGGGGATGCGGCGCAGCGTGGCGGTGCGCCGCGTGTGGCCGGTTGGTGACGGCGGAGGTCACGCCCGGTATCGACGATCCCGACGCCAAACTCAGCCGCCGCATCCTGGCGACGGTGGCGTGTCATCCCGATGGAGACGAGGCGCTGTGGGCCGTGTACGGCTTTGCGTTTCGACTGCCCTCGACCTATAATCTCGCTCAAGCAGGCCTGGAAGCGGGCCGTCTGGTGTTCCCCTTCCGCCGCAGCGACAAGGACTGGTTGACGGTGGAACGGTGGGCGGTCGCCTCGCAACTTCTCGCCAAGGCCCCGCTGGGGAAATGCCCCGGCGAATGGCTGAAACTGGGGGGATGGTCGGTGGGCGACGTGGTGTGCCGGACCGAAGAGGTGCAGGATGCGCCCGGGGTCCGGTTCGAAGCACAGGCCCGACGGCGTAGCGGCTGGCTCAGGGGGCTCACGCGGCTGGAGCACGTCGCGGGTTTGCTCTGGCACGATGCCGAAGCGGACAAACTCGTGGTGCTTGCGGCGGGGGACCCGGCCGAGGGTTTGTTGGATGCCGTCGCCACGTCGGTGGAGTGTTGCTGAGATGGCGTGGCGTCAGCGGCAGGTTTCGCGGCAGGCGATGATGGAATCGGTACCGCGCCTGAATCCGGATGTGCGGTGGGACCGGCTGGATACGGGCGAGTTGACGGCGGTGTTCCGGCGCGACGTGCGGGGGATCCGGCGGGTTCTGATGAAGCTGCTGGCCATGCCCGAGATCGGCCGGATCGACCTGGACCGGACCGGTACCGAGGTCGTGGACGCCATTGACGGGTCGCGGACCATTCGCGACCTGATCGGGGACGTTCAGGACCATCTGCATTTGAGCAGGAAGGAAGCCGAGGTCGCGTTGCTGAAGTACATGGAACTGCTTGGGCAACGCGGGCTTGTAGGATTCGAGATCCGACAGGGCACGGAGGAGAGTTAGCCGGTGCTCGATCACGAGGTAAAGACGCGGGCCGGGATCAAGCGTCAGATCAAACTACCGAACCGGGAAGCCTTCAAGATCGCCATGCGCAGCCTGAAGATCCGGTTCTGGCGGTCGCTCATCACCATGGCGGGCATCATCCTGGCCATCGCGTTCCTGTCGTATGTGATGACGTCGGGCCTCGCGGAGGCCTCGGCGGACCGCGACGGCGCGGCGGAAGCCAGCGCGGAGCAGGCCAAGGCCACGCAGATGTGGCTGATTGGGATTTCGCTGCTGGTGTGCGTGGTGGGCATCACGAACGCCATGCTCATGAGCGTGACAGAGCGCTTCCGCGAGATCGGCACAATGAAGTGTCTGGGAGCGCTGGACTGGTTCGTGGTGAAGCTGTTTCTCATCGAAGCAATGTTGCAGGGTCTGGTCGGGAGCCTGGTGGGCGCGACGTTCGGTTTTGTCGCGGCCTTGCTGGCGGCGGTGGTGCAGTACGATAATGTGCTGACGGCGCTCCCGTGGGGCCGGGCGTTTTTGAACCTGTTGATCGCCATCGGTGTGGGGGCGTTGTTGTCGGTGATGGGGGCGGTGTATCCCGCGCGGCGAGCGGGCAAAATGCCGCCGGCCGACGCGATGCGCACGGAGGTGTAGGAAAGGGAGACCGGTATGGCCGAAGCAGTCACATCGTTGGCGCATGAATACGCGGTGAAGACCCTCAACGTGGTCAAAGAATACACCATGGGCAAGCAGACGTTGCGCGCCCTTAAGGGCGTCAACGTGGAGATCCGTAGCGGCGAGTACATCTCCATCATGGGACCCTCGGGGTCGGGCAAGTCCACGCTGTTCAACATGATCGGCGGCCTCGACAAACCCTCGGAAGGCAAGGTGTACATCGACGAGGTGGACATCTCTGGGCTGGATGCCTACGAACTCGCGTGGCTGCGTTGCCGCAAGATTGGCTACATCTTTCAGACGTTCAACCTGATTCCCGTGATGACGGCCCTCGAGAACTGCACGCTTCCCATGATCTTCGCCGGCATGTCGACGCAGGATGCCATGGACAAGGCCGCCGAGCTGCTGAGTCTGGTGGGTCTGGGCGATCGCATCCGTCACAAGCCGCTCGAGTTGTCGGGCGGACAGCAGCAGCGTGTGGCGTGTGCGCGTGCGTTGGCGAACGATCCGGCTATCATCCTGGCCGACGAACCCACGGGCAACCTGGACCTGAAGACCGGTAAGGAAATCATCGAGCTTCTGCGCCGGTTGAATAAGGATAAGGGCGTCACCATCATTAGCGCGACCCACGATCTGAAGATGCTGGACGTGTCGGACCGTATCATCTGGATTCGGGACGGCTTGGTGGACAAGATCGAGCGGCGCGACGAACTGGATATCGAGGTCGGAACGTTGGAGGGCGAGGAGGCCTAGGCCGGCCCCGGCAACTACCCGGAATCCCGAAATGCAGGATAATCAGTACAACTCGTTCCGCATCCTGGAGAATCTCGTCGTGTGCGCGGCGGCCGCATTCGTGTTGCTCGGCACATGCACGCGGCCCTACAGCGAACCCGCCTTCAGCCGATTGGCCACCGTATACAGTCTCACCGAATACGGAACCTTCTATCTCGAGGGACTCGAAAACGACCAGCCCAATCCATTCCTAGGCACCGTTGATAAGGTGATGGTGCGAGGCCGGAACGTGGGGGGATCGGTTGAGGACGGATACCTCATCTCCAGCAAACCGCCCATCATGCCGCTGGTCATGACGGCGGAGTACCTCTTGCTGAACCGGACGCTGGGTTGGGATCTCAAAGACGAGGCCCACGTGGAGCGTATCGTCTGTACCATGACCATGACGCTGGTAGGCGCGGCGTACGTGCTGGGTCTCATCTTCTTTCTGAAGGCGCTGTATGTGGCGCACATCGAGCCCGTGCCCCGCCTGATGCTTCTGGCGTCCTTGGCGTTTGGCACGCAGTTGTGGGGCTTCGGCACCATGCTGAACAACCATGTGCCGGCGGCCGGGCTATTGCTCGTGGTGCTGTACATGGCCGGGGGCTTGGCTTCCGGGGCGTTGGCGCCCAAGGGGTGGCGGTTCGTGGTGTTCGGGTTCGCGAGCGCGCTGGTGGCCACGCTCGACATGCCCTGCGGCATCTATCCTTTCCTGGTGGGGCTGTTCCTGGTCTGGCGCTTCCCGCTGCCCACGCTCACCTGGGGCGTGCTGGGCGCGGCCGTTCCGCTCGCCGTCCATTTCGGCGTCATGCTATGGGTAACGGGGTCGCCCCTGCCGGTCCAGGTATACAAAGAAACCTACCTCTACGAGGGATCGCCCTGGCGGCATCCCATGGGCATCGACGGCCTCAG
>JAAEQP010001014.1 GCA_024231375.1 bacterium
GGGACTCATGGCCTGGGTCGGAGTTCCTGTTCTCGGAGTAGTGTCGGGACTTATCGTGGCGTGGTCCCGGTTTCCTGAGACGACGTTCGGTATTCTGGGCCCGCAGACTCGGACAACGGGCGACAGCGGCCCCAGTTCCGGGCTTCCGCCGGACGTGCCGGTTGCACTGGATTCCGGGATCGCGGGCGAGTACGTACGCGCCGTGTGCGACGGGCGTACAGACCGGGTGATCGAGTTGACCCAATGGATGCGGGAGCGCATTGAGCACGTCCGCATGGCGGACGGGACCTCGGAGACCCTGTCTGAGGCACGAGACGAGTTGGCCCATCGACTCACGGTGAGAAAGGTGGAATGCAACCAACTGCGTCAGGAAGGGATCGAAGATCAGTACGTCCTGGCGCCGGGCACTGAGATTGTGCCCATAGCTGTTGATGAAGGGCGCAAGGATTTGGCGAAGCCGACAGCACAGCGCGTCTGGTTTCGCGTTTCGTATCCGAGGCCGGATAGGGCGCTTCGCGATGTCGAGGGGCGACCCGTCCGCAGTGTTGTGGTGGGGGTGAACGTCTCAGAGGATGGTCTTGTCCTGAAGGCAGGAGTGGCAGGCAACCTGGACGTGAACCTGGCATCGGTCACGCGCTTCTAGACGTGGCCAGAAGGAGATAGCGCAATGCCCCTGGCAGCATGTGCTCGGTGCAATAAGATGTTTCAGAAGACGGTGGAGCCGGTTTGCCCGAAGTGCGAACCGGATGAGCAGGACGACTACGAGAAGGTTCGCATCACGATGCAGAATCAGCCGAACCTCAGCGCGGAGGATCTTGCTGAAGCGGCCGACGTTGACATCGAGTGTGTGCTCCGTCTTCTTGACAGCGGCCGCATCGAGACCGCCCAAGCCTCGACGACCGTCCGGTGTGGCCGGTGCGGTTCTCCGGCCATCAGTATCAGCAAGAAGCTGTGCGAGGCATGCCTCAGCAAGCTCAATGCGAAGCTCGCCACGGAACAGGCCAAGATTCGGTTGCCCAGTAAGAAGGACGTGGCTGTGGGCACCGCGCTTAACGTGCCCGACACGATGGACTCGAAGCGCGCGACGGGCGGACGCAAGAACCTGATGCGTCGCGACGGCGAATAGCAGGTACTGTTGAAGTGCGTGTGCGGAGCGAGCGGCTTCGTGTATCGGCTTGTTCCGCAGCCAACACGATGGAAGTGCGGCTATGACGAAGAGCGACAAGAGAGGTCTGATCGTCTTACTGGCGTTGCTCGTTGTGTTCCTTGTGACCCTGGCATATACTGTGCGCAGGCTGGGTCCGGCGCGCAGCCCGCAAGATAGTGTTTTCGTCCAACAACGGGTTATTAACCTCAATAAGTAGCAGGCGCTAATCGGCAAGAATGACCTTCTCCTACTCCCTTCAGTCCAGCCGGGGCCTTGTGTCCTTCATGTGGCTCGCCATGCTCTGCGTGGCAGGGCTCGCACCACATGCCGAGGCAGCCTCTGTCTCATTGGATGCCCGGTTTGGGGAAGAAACACGCCACGCCCAGGCCGAATCCATCGACCACGGCGGCATTGTGTACGTCTGCCTCACCAGCGTCGTGCGTCAGTTCCGAGGCGAGTGTTCCCTCCTCCCTTCCCGTGTCCAGGTCGATTTGCACTCGCAACAGGCGCGTATCGGTCTGAACGGCACCGAGGTCAGTTCATCCCTTGGGCCCCACTCCCTGCGGTATCCGGCCATCGAAAAAACGGGCAACGTGTATATCGCCCTGACGGATCTCAAACCCTTCTTTGCCCGGTCGTTTCGTGTCACTGTCACTGAACGTGGCCGGATGACCGATCAACCCGGCGCCGCGCACACGGACGATTCGCGCGTTACGTCGCGCGAACTCCTCGAGCCCGTGGAACCCGATTCTCTTGCGTCCTTGCCCCTGGAGGATCTCATCGAAGAGCCGGACGGTCTGGCGCCGATTCCCGAGGGTTCCGCCCTCGACGAGCCCAGGCCGAAGCCCGTGGCGCCCCTGGATCCAGGGGCAGCCGCTGCCGGTATGCCGTCGGCAATCGGCGATGCCGTGTCGCCGGGCGCCCTGCGCCCCGACCCCCTCACGCGTATCCGATGCATCGTAATCGACCCCGGCCATGGGGGGAACGACACCGGCGCTGTCGGTCAGAACGGGTTGACGGAGAAGGACCTTGTGCTCGCACTCGCGCTGAAGATTCAGAAGGCCTTCCAGGAGCGAACGAAGGTGCGCGTGCTGTTGACACGGGCGGAGGACGTTTGTCCGCCCGTTGAAATGCGTTCGTTGTACGCCAATCACCCGCAAAACGGTGTTGGTCTCTTCGTCAGCCTCCATGCCGGCGCAAGCCTGTCGCCCACGGCCCAGGGAGTGGAGTGCTTCTGCCCGCCCGATCCCGCGGCCGTACCGGCCTACGGTACCGAGGACCGCCGCTCTTTTCGGCGATCGGCTACGAACGCCTACTGGAGTCGGCATATTGCAGCCAGCGTGGTCGACCAGATCGCCCTTGCGGCCAGTGTGCCGAGCCGGGGGGTGCATGGGGCTCCCTGCCGTGTGTTAAGTCCGCTGGAACGTCCCGGCTTCCTCCTCGAGGTCGGCTTCCTCACGAACAGCACCGAGGCCGGACGGTTGGATACTGAGGCCTATCAGACCCAGCTCGCCGATGCGATCGTGAAAGGGCTCCTTCCCTACTGCGCCACGGCGGCATCTCCCGCGGCCGTCGCGCCAAGCCCGGCATCGTCCCCGCGCGATGAAGAGGCCGGTCTTGAAGGGGGGGCGCGATGAAACGTCAGGATCGCGGGCTGTTCTTCCGGAAGATTGCCTTGGCGGCCTGGGGCATGCTGACAATGACGCTCCTCTTCTGCATCATTCTTCTTGTGAACGAGATGATTCAGCAGGGGTACGATCCTCTTGCCGTGACCGAATCAGCCGCGCCCGTCTCGGAAGTCGCGGCCCCTGTGGAATCCATCGTCGCGCGTCCCGTGCAACTGTTCTTCGCCGATCCGGCCGCGCAATTCCTGTCGCCCGAGGTCCGCGACTTCCGTCCCGATCCGGACACGGCCGCCAACTGTCGCGAGATTCTGGGACACCTCATCGCCGGCCCCCGCGAACTCAACACGCCGATCTTGCCCCCGTCGACGGAGGTCTACGGGGTGTATCTCCTTGGGGACGGCGAATTGGTCGTCGATTTTTCCATCGACTTTCTGGCGCGCCAGCAGCGTAGCGCCGCGGCCGAGGCGCTGATGGTGCATGGGATCGTCCACACCCTTGCCCAGCCCGGCATCTGCGCGCCGCGGCAGATCCCAGTCCGTAGCGTTCGATTTCTGGTGGAGGGCGCCGCCCCCAGCGAAACGTTGCCTGGGCGGGGACACCTGGACTTCGCGGAGCCCGTGTGCCCCGACTCCGCGTGGCTAGCGCCCGCCCAACCAACCCCGACGAACGACGATGTGTGATCGCGACGCGGCTGTCGGTGTGTTCGACTCCGGGGTGGGAGGTCTGACCGTTCTGCGTCAGATCGCCAACCGCCTTCCGGCTGAATCCACCATCTATCTCGGCGACACGGCCCGAGTGCCCTACGGCACCAAGTCCGGCGATACGGTGGTCCGGTACGCGCGCGCGTGCGCCCGGTTGCTGTGCGAACGCGGCATCAAGCTTCTCGTGGTGGCGTGCAACACGGCCTCCGCCTACGCCCTCGACCATCTCCGCGACGAACTGCCGATCCCCGTGCTGGGCGTGGTGGATCCGGGGGCCCGCGCTGCCGTTGACCGGTCACGCACGGGCCGCATCGGGGTGGTTGGCACGGCTGGCACCATCGCGAGCGGACAGTACCAGGCGGTCATCAAATCCCTGGCTCCGGACAGCCATGTATTGGCCAAGGCGTGTCCTCTCTTTGTGCCGTTGGCCGAAGAAGGGTGGACCGATGGACCGGTCCCCGAACTGGCGGCACGGGAGTACCTCGCCGAACTTCTCGACGAAGGGATCGACACACTTGTGCTGGGATGCACCCACTATCCCCTCCTGAAGGAAGTCATTGCCCGTGTGGTGTCGAGCAAGGTGACGCTCGTGGACAGCGCCGAAGCCACTTCGGTTGTCGTGGCCGAGGCGCTCGAGGCCATGGACGCCCTGAGCGCGCCCGACTCACAGCCTCGGCGCCGGTTCCTCGTTACCGATGATCCCGTCGGGTTTGCTAAGGTAGGGGCGCGGTTCTTCGACGGACACGACGCAGGGGGCCAACTCGACCGGGTGGAATGGGTGGACATTCGATGAGCCTTGACGATACGCCAGATCCGGGGGAGCGGGCAGCACTACCCTACTCCTGGGTCCACATCATCGGCGCACTCGTTGCCTTCACTCTCGCGGGCGCAGGCATCATCTTCCTGATCGCAGCCTACGTGAAGACGCGCCCCATGGACCTGACCGCCCCTACGATACGTCTTGCGCAAGACGTGGAGAAACTGCTCGTTGACAGCCGGGTGCCCAAGGACGCCATCCAGCAGGCGCAACCAACGATGCGCAAGGACCATGACGCCACATGGCTCCATCACGAGATCGACGTGAAGGTGCCCCATAGCCTCACCGTCGAAGGCGTTGAGAAGCTTCTGCGGCGGAACCTGCCCAGCAATGACGTGGAAGTGGTGGGGCTTGCGCCGGCGGCAACCGCGACCCGTGTGCTGAGTCTGGCGTTGGCGGGCCGCGAATTCGCTGTGGTGCGGCTGGCGCCTCCGGAAAAGCAGAACCTGGTTACGGAGTGCGAGCGTGTTGCCAGCGAAGCCCTCGCCCTTATCGAGAACGGGCCCAGCCCTCCTCAACGCGCCACCCGCACCATCCAACGCCGCGAAAACCGCCGGGCCACATGGGTCCTTACGGAAATCCGCGCCGACTTGGCGGCAGATGCCGACTTGGATGTGGTGCGGGCGCGATTGAGCCAAACCCTCGGCACACGTGCCGGGATCGATATTCTGGAACGGCCCAGCAGCGGACAAACGCAGGCGGCCATGACCATCGCATACCAAGGCCTTCCGTGCGCCGACTTGGTGATCACCGCGGTCCAGCCCGCGCCCCAGCTTCCCGAGGTCGAACTGCCCCGCCTCGGCCCTGTCCCCGAAGAAGAGACCGAGGACGATCCCGAAGAGGTTCTGACACCAAAAAACGTGCCCGAGTTGGCTGAACTGCCTCTGGAGTCCAATGGCCTTCACGAGAGCGAGCTTGCGCCGGTTTTCAATGGCCGTCCGGACGCGCACACGGAGCCACAGATTGCCATCATCGTGGACGACGGTGGGCGCGGCGATGCCACGTCCGACGCGATCCTGGCGCTCGAGCCTGTGCTCACCTTGGCGATTTTGCCCTACGATCCCGAAAGCACCGAGACCGCCAAGCGCGCCAAGAAGCTTGGGTTTGAGGTCTTGCTGCACATGCCCATGGAAACCGGAAGCAAGACGGCCAAGTATCCACACACGATCAAGGCCGACATGGACAAGAAACAGATTGGCACGCTGACCGAGAAGGCGCTTGCAGAGGTTCCCGGCGCTGTCGGTATCAATAACCATACCGGTTCGGTGTTCACCTCCAACGAGAAATCCATGACCCTCTTTCTGGAATTGATCAAGGAGAAATCGTTGTTCTTCGTGGACAGCCGTACCACCGCCGAGACCGTCGGCATCGCGGTGGCGGAGAAGGTGGGTATCAAGGCCGTGGAGCGCGACGTGTTCCTCGACAACAAACCGGACCGCGACTACATCCGGGGTCAGTTCAAACTCTTGGAGCAGGCTGCCCGCAAGTATGGGGCCGCAGTCGGCATTTGCCACTTCCGACCGGCCTCCGCGGCAGTCCTCGCCGAGGAGATCCCGCGGCTCAAAAAGAAGGGCGTCAAGATCGTACACGTATCGGAGTTGGTTCAGTGACGCGCATGCTCGGCATCGAGACCTCCTGCGACGAAACCGGCGTAGCCATCGTGGAGGACGGGCGCCGGGTACTGGCGAATTGTGTGGCATCGCAGGTGGCCATCCACGCCAAGTTTGGCGGCGTGGTGCCCGAGATTGCATCCCGCCAACACACCAAGTGCATCACCCAGCTTCATCGCGCGGCGTTCGAACAATCCCCAGGCGATGTTGATGCCGTGGCGGCAACCCACGCGCCGGGATTGATGGGGTCGCTCCTGGTAGGCGTGAACTTCGCCAAAGCCCTTGCCTATGCGTGGGGCGTTCCCTTCGTACCGGTCCATCACCTCGAAGGGCACATCTTTTCCACGTTCTTGTCCGACGACCCGCCGGAGTTTCCGTTTCTGGCTCTCATCGTCAGCGGGGGACACACCTGCCTAGTGTGGTGTGAAGCTCCCCACCAATACGAGACCCTGGGTTCGACCCGCGACGATGCGGTTGGCGAGTGTTTCGACAAAGTGGCCCGTCTGCTCGATTTGTCCTACCCCGGCGGTCCGTCGATCCAACGCGCGTCCGAAGGAGGCGACCCCCACGCCGTGGCGTTTCCTCGAGGCATGGCCAAATCCGACAATCTCGATTTCAGTTACAGCGGACTCAAAACAGCCGTCCTCTACGAACTGCGCAAGACCAAGGCCCCCCTGGCCGATATTGCCGCCAGCTTCCAGTACGCCGCCGTGGACGTGCTCATGATCAAGACCGTTGCGGCGATTCGGCGCACGCGCGCCAAGCGGCTGGTCCTCGCGGGTGGCGTTGCGGCCAACCGCCTGCTGCGCGACCGGCTCACGGCTGAACTGGGCATCCCCGTCCACCTGCCCGAACTCGCCCTCTGCGTCGATAATGGCGCCATGATTGCCGCCGCGGGCCACAGCCGGTTGCAGCATGGACTCACCGGCGATTTCAGCACGCCTACCCTGTCGAGCCTGCCGCTGGCCTAGGCGACGACCGCTCTAGCCCTGTCTGGCAATCGCGCGCAACGGCGCGGTATCCTCCTCCCGTTCGTTTGCACTCGGAGGGAGGTCTCGATGCATCGCTTCACGCTCTTCACGCTCCTCGCGTTCGCATGCTGCGCCGCCGGCGAGACGCAACTCTTCGAGCTCACCGGCGTTGCGGACGCCGGCGCGAACGACGGCGAAGCCAAGTCCCTTGACAAGGAGGGCATCTACTGCTGGTGGGCCGGTCCCGGGCTCCGTCCCGGATACGTTGAGATCCACGCCCGTGCGCGGGCGCTTGAGCACCCCGGCGTGCTGCATTTCGTCATCACCGACAACGCCGACCCTTCACGCGTGTACTATGCCGTCACTGAAACGCAGCATGGACGTGTCGCCCCTGGCCCCTACCAGATTGTGTACTGCGGCACGTTCTTCTGGGATGGGTCCTTCTCCCCGCGCATTTCGGACTGGAGTTCGCCGGGACTCATGGTGGACTGGGTGAAGCTCGTGCCCGTCGCGGCCGCCGACGTACGCGACCCTCTGCCCGACGCCGTGGACCGTTACAACGCTCCACGGTTCCCCGATGCTCCAACTATCGACGGCGAGCTGTCCGAATGGACCCGCGTCCCGTGCATCGTGCTCGGTACGGACGCAGCCCGCTCCGCCGACTACGGCGGCACGGCGGACCTCAGTGCCGTCTGCCGGTTCGCGTGGGACGATCTCTGTCTCTACTTTGCCGCGGAGGTCACCGACAACCTGCCCGAGTTCCTCGATGACACACGTCATCTTGGACGGCTCTGGCAGTACGATTCCATCCAACTGGCGTTTGACGGGAACGGGGAGGCCCGAACGCCCGGCTACGAGGCGGACGACTACGAGTACGGCTTCGGCCTCACGTCCGACGGCCCGCGCGTGTACCGATGGGTCGCCGGCAACAATCTGCCGGTTGGCGATGTGCCCACCATTGACGTCGCCGTCGTCCGCGACGATGCATCCAACAGGACCCTCTACGAGGCTGCTCTCCCGTTCAAGGAACTCCTGCCCTTCACGGTTGCCCGCGGCGAGTGCGGCATGACCTTGCTGGTCGATGACCGCGACGAGGGCCGCCAACAGCATGCGTGGCTGGAATGGGCGCCCGGCATCGCGGGAAGCAAGGATCCCAGCGCGTTCGGCCGTCTACGACTGGTGGACGCCCCTCCTTCGGCAGGCGGCGTCGCCGCCATGCTGGTCGGCGAACGAGACCTGTCGGACCGGAACGCCACGACCATGGAACTGCGCGTCAGCGCCCCCGAGCCGATCGGAACCTGCACGCTCGTATGGTGCGTCGTCGACGACACGGTGCGCGCCGTGCTCGAAGGCAGCCGCGTGGTCAAGCTTGACGATCCGGATGCGACTGTGCCCATCGACCTGGACCTCTCGGATCTTGGTCAGGGACGGTTCACAATGAAGGCCGACCTGGTGAAGGATCATGGCGACTTGACGTCGGTCTCGACCGAGTTCTTCCGATTCGCCGCGGCCGAGATCGCGGCCACGCTGGACTTAACACGCGCGCGTCTCACGGAAACTCTGGCGTCGGTCGACGCCGTGCGCAAGAACGGCGTACAGGCAGCCTACCCCCGCGCCACCCTGGGCGCGGTCGAGGAATTCGTCCGGTTCACGAAGGCCGACATCGAGGCCAAGCGGTTCGAGCGCGCGGAGGCGACGCTTGCCGAACTCGACGCCTTGCTCGACGAGGCGGAGGCGGAACTCGCAACCCTCGTTGCCGACCCTGCCTCCGACAGGCCCGTGCCGTCAGTCGGCGATGCGCGCGTCTCCGCTCGCGACGGTTCGTTCTACCGCGGCGACGACCCGGTCCTCCTCTTCGGCTACTGCGGATGGTGGCAGGTGTGGACAGCGGCCGAACGGCTCGCGGCCCAGGGCCTGAACCATATCGAGGACAGCATCATCTCCCCCGCGGCCCTGTTCCCCGAATGGGACGCAGAGCCGCCCAGCGACATGATGGACGCCCTGCGTTGGGCGTGGGTCCGCGGCGATCGGGCCGGCATCAGCTACAGCCGCATGCTGGCGTGCGAGCAGATTCCCCGCACGTTCCGCGAGGCCCATCCCGAAGCATTGGGTGGCGGATGGACCGGACTCTGCAGCCTGTCACCCGCCCTACGGGAATTCGAGAGCCGGTACCTCACGACCGTCGCGCGCACAGCCAAGGACCGGCCCTCGATGGGCGTCTATGTCCTGTACGGCGAGAAGACCTATCACGTCACAGACCATCCTCTCGAAGCGGCGGCCTTCGCCGAATACCTCAAGGCCCGGTATGGCACGCTTGAGGCGCTTAACCAGGCATGGGGCGCCAGCCATGCCTCATGGGAGGTTGTCGGCGCCGGGACCACCACGGAATCACCCGTAGCCTGGCACGACCGCGGCCGCTGCGCCATGGACCTGCTCGTCGACTGGACGCGATGGTTGCAGGAGCAAGTTCAGGGCGTTGACCCGGCCGCGCTGTGCACGGGGTATCCCTCGCTGCTCAGTTGGGACGACTCGTCCGATTTCTCCGCCGGCGTCGACATGGAAGGCCTGTGCCGCACACTGAATGTCAACGGCTTCGATACGGCGGCCCTGGAGTATGGAGGCGCGCGCTGGGCTATGTCGTCCATCACGGGGTTCGCCATGCCCAACGACCTGCTCAAGGCGTTCAATCCCGAGAACCCCAACTACGACCCGGAACTTCACCTCACCAACCTCAAGCGCCCGTACCCCGAAGAGTACATCCGGGCCGCCCTGTTCCAGGGATGCTTCCACGGGCTCGGCGCGGCGAGCTACTGGGTATTCCAACGTAGCGAAGGCATGGATTCCATGCTCATCTTCCAGCCGCGCGTCATGGCTTCGTTCATCCGAACCAGCCTGGACTGTCGGCGTCTCGTCAGGCCCATCCTGGCGTTCCAGCATGCGCCGTCCGACGCAGCCATCCTCTACTCGCTCACGTCCATCGCGTACAACCCCCGCCATCTCCAGGAACTCCGCGCCGCTTACGAAGGCACGTTCTTCAGCGACACGAAGATGAGCTTCGTCACGGAACGCATCATCCAGGAGGAGGGCATCGACAAGACCGTCCTCATTCTGCCGGAGGTCTCGCACCTTCCTGTTGCCGTGGCCGAGAAGATCGTTGAATGGTCGAAGGCCGGTGGCACGTTGATCTTGCTCGGAGACTGTTTCGCGAAGGATACGAAGAACCGGCCGCTGAACGTCGCGCCGGGGCAGGAACACAACATCGTCCGCCTTGGTGCCACCGGCGATCCTCAGGCCGTGCGCGCGGCCATGGAACCAGTGTTCGACACGGTTCTTCACCGTCCGCTCCGCGCCGTAGACGACACGGACGCGACGCTTGACGGCGTGGAGATGCGACTCGCCGAATACGACGGCAAGCGCCTGGGCTACGCCATCAACATGAACAAGCAGCCGGTCACGTTCGACCTGGCCCCGCGCCCGTCAGGCGCGATACGCGAACTGCGCACGTGCAGGGATCTCACGTTGCCCTGCCGTCTCGACCCCCTGGACATCGTAGTCTTCTCGATCCAGCCCTAGAGCGGTGGAATATCCGGCTAGCGCCCCTACGGCAGGTACACCCCGTGTCCGCGCAGGCGGGTGCGCAGGTCGTCCGTGTCGACGGCATGCACGTCGCAACTGTCGGCTTGGGCGGCCAGATAGGCTGCGACACCCGCTGCCTCGCCCGTGGAAAGGCACGGCGGCATGACGCGTACGCTGGCCTGCACGGCCCGGTCGCACGAAATGCTGCGTCCTGCCACCAGTACGTTGGTCAGTCCCTTGGGGGTGAGGCAGCGGTACGGCACGCCGTGGGATTCGCCGGGTTTCAGATGCTCGTACCGGTTCAGCACATGGTCCGCCGTGCCGTCGGTCGAGGCGATCTCTTCCTTCGACGTGTGGATGTCGACGAAGTAACAGTTCCGGCAGATTTCGTCCTCAAACGATCGCCGCGCAAAGTAGTCGTCCGCGGTGAGCACGTAGTCGCCAGTGACTCGCCGCGACTCGCGGCTGCCCATGAGCGATCCCGTAGCCACCAGAAAGGCGTTCGCATACGCTTCCGGATGGAATTCCGCCAAGGCGTCGCGGAAATCACGCGCGATCCGGCGGCCTTCCATCATGGCCTTCGACACACTGGCCGGGTCCGTGTT
The DNA here is from genome assembly GCA_024231375.1 of bacterium. The sequence continues at coordinate 11,053 of JAAEQP010001014.1, forward strand.
GTCCACCTCCCA
>JAAEQP010001015.1 GCA_024231375.1 bacterium
CCAAGCGGAGTACGCCGTAGGCGGACGCCGACGGGACTGTCCCAGGTCTTTTCGCGGACTGCACCTAGCGAGGCGGCCCCCTTCAACAGCCCCTCTGCCCCGATTTTCCGCGGTCACGCGGAAACGCCACCCGCCGCCGAACACGGCGGAGGCCGCATGCCGGTGGAGACATGCGGCCTCGTCGCTGGGGCAGGTGAGACGACCGGTGGGGGGGACACCGCATCGTCTTGGGGTGAAACGCTGCTATTCCATTTCGAGTGCTACCAAACGGGAGTGCTCGCCTTCGCGCACGCGCAACAACACGCCCTTCTCAGGGTCGCTTTTGCCTATGGCGGCTTTGAACTCGGCCTCGTTCCGTACGGGCTTCCAGTTCACTTCGACAATCAGGGCGCCGGGTCGGATGCGCTCCGCCGCGGCCGCCGAACCGGGCTCGACGGCCGTCACAATCACGCCCTTGGCGCCTTCGTACTCGAACCGCGCCGCGATCTCGTCGGTCAACGCCTGAACCGTGAGCCCGAGTTTCTTCACGGCGGCCGGCGTGTTGCTCGCCGCCAACGTCTCGCCTTCGAGTGTGCCAATCTTGATGGTCTTCTTCACGCGTTTGCCGTTGCGGAGCACCACGGCATCCACTTTCTCACCGGGGGCCGTCGACGCCACCCGACTGCGGAAGGTGCCGCTGTCCGTCACGGGTTGCCCGTCAAACTCCACAACCACGTCCTGCGCTTTCAGTCCGGCCCGTTCGGCGGGGGAATCTTCGCTCACTTCGCTGATGAGCACGCCCTGACCGTCCTCGAGATCGAACCACTTGGCAAGCTTGGGCGTCAGGTTCTGAATCACCACGCCCAAGAATCCTCGTGTAATGGACCCGCCATCGCGCAGTTGGGATTCAACATAATTCACCATGTTGATCGGAATGGCGAAGCCGATGCCCATGTACCCGCCGCTACGGCTGAAGATCGCGGTGTTCATACCCACGACCTCGCCGCGGATGTTCAGCAAGGGTCCGCCCGAGTTGCCTGGGTTGATGGCTGCGTCCGTCTGGATGAAGTCCGCATAGTCCACCAACTGGACGTTGCCCCGTCCGCGCGCGCTGACAATGCCCGCCGTCACCGTGTGGTCGAGTCCAAAGGGACTGCCAATGGCCATGACCCATTCGCCGACCTCCAGTGCATCCGAATCGCCGAGCGGCAGTGTGGGCAGTTCGGTCGCGTCCACCTTAATCACCGCCACGTCGGTCTGGTCGTCCGCGCCCACCACCTCGCCGTCGAACTCGCGCCCGTCGGAAAGCCGCACCGTGACGCTGCCGCCATCCACCACGTGGTTGTTGGTGACGATGTATC
>JAAEQP010001016.1 GCA_024231375.1 bacterium
ATGCCGCGTGCCGAATTGTAGTTCATCGCCTGCGCCTTGAGGCAGAACTCTTCGATGTCTTTCGGCTCGCCATAGCGCGCGCCCAGCATCTTCACGACCGTGTCGAAGAACTGGCCGCCCTGGATGACGGAGTGGAACGACAGCGCATCCGTCCACACCGGCCAGCGCTGGTCTTCAGGAATCATGCGCCGCACGCTTTCGAACGGCGCGACGATGCCGCCGATGCCGCCCGACTGGGCGAACCCCCAGGCACCGTCGATCTTGTTCATGTAGTAGTGGGTCGGATCCGCGTACGTCCACAACTGCCGTGTTCCCGTGCGCGTTCCTCCGGTCTCGAAGCGTTTCCTGACATCGAAGGCGCCCGAATGAGGCTGGTAGGTGCGGTCCACGTGGTGTTTCTCGATTAGGTCGCGGTAGGCCTGGTCGAGTGTATCCGTCGGGAATGTTTCGTCGTGGCCCAGGAAATGGGCCAGGCTGGGGTGGGTGCGAATGCGCAGCATCATGTCGTCAATACACGCGACGGCCAGGTCCTCGTCCGGAATGCTCCGTCCGAAGATCTGCTGCGTCACCATGACGCCATGCTCGTCGCACAGGTTGTAGAATTCCTCGGTCTCCCGGATGGAAAACCCTTCGGAGCGCAGCATGTTGAGATTGGCTTCCTTGGCGTAGCGGACGAGGGCGTCGTAGCGCCGGTGGGAAAAGCGCAGGAGCATGTCGGCCGTCATCCACGCCCCGCCGCGCACGAGGATGTTGTGCCCATTCACTTTGAACGTGCGCCAGCCTTCGTCGTTGATGAAACTCGTGATTTCGCGAATGCCGAAGCGCGTCTTGGCCGTGTCGGAGACCTCGTTGCTCACTTGCACGGCTAGATTCGCGTTGTACAGCTCCTGCGGCCCGAGGGGATTGGGCCACCATACCCGCGGATTTGGCACGTTCAATTGCGGGAACTTGTCCGGCGTGAATTCCACCACGTGTGTGGCGTTTGGCTCGAGCGTGACTTCCTGCACCAACGCCATGTCTTCGATTTCTCCTCGAAGCGTGGCCGTTACCTTCTCATCCGTTAGGTTCGTCATATGCGCGAATACCGTGAGAGCAGCCTTTTCGAGGGAGGGGACTTCGAGGTCGGCGTGCACGTAGAGATGGTCGAGTTTCACCGGGCCGGTTGCGCGGACGTACACGTCCTCCCAGATGCCCATGTTCAGATCGGGGGGCTGGGGGTTATGGTCATCCCAGCCCGTCGTCGCTTCGACCTGCTTGGTGGGGTAGTCCTTGTCAGGCAGGTGGCCCGGGGAGAAGACCTCCACGGCAAGGCAATTGGGTTCGCCGAGGCGCGCGTACTCGTTGATGGGGAAC
>JAAEQP010001017.1 GCA_024231375.1 bacterium
CGCGCGCGACGCGGGACTCAGCTTCATCCGGCTTGATGGATCTATTGGCTGCATGGTCAACGGCGCCGGTCTTGCCATGGCCACCATGGACATCATCAAGCATTTCGGTGGCGAACCGGCCAACTTTCTGGATGTAGGCGGCAGTTCGGACCCCAAGAAGGTCGTCACGGCCTTCAAGATGATTCTGAAAGACCCCGAAGTTCGGGTCATCTTCATCAACATTTTCGGCGGGATTACGCGGTGCGACGACATTGCGCAAGGCATCTTGGCCGCGTTGCAGGAATGCGACGTCGCCGTGCCCATCGTCATCCGCCTCATAGGCACCAATCAGAAAGAGGGGCGGCGCCTACTGGCCGATAGCCCGCTCGTTTCGGCCGACACTCTCGAGGCTGGCGCTGTCAAGGCGGCGAAGATCGGAGGCACGTCGTGAGTATTCTGGTCAATGCCGACACCAAGGTCATCGTGCAAGGCATCACCGGCCGCGACGGCTCGTTTCACACGGCACAGATGCAGGAATACGGCACAAGAATCGTTGGCGGGGTGACGCCGGGGAAAGGCGGACGAGAGGTCCTCGGCGTGCCCGTGTTCAACACCGTTCCCGAGGCCGTTGCCGCGACCGGTGCGAACGTGTCCGTCATGTACGTGCCCGCGGGGTTTGCCAAGGGCGCCATGTTAGAGGCCGCCGAATCGGATCTCGATCTGCTGGTCGTCATCACCGAAGGCATTCCCACGCTGGATGCGCTGGAGGCCTACGAAGCCTTGTCGGCCAAAGGCATCCGTATGATTGGGCCCAACTGTCCGGGGCTCATCACCCCCGGCGCCTGCAAGATCGGCATCATGCCCGGCGTCATCCACACCCCCGGCGGCGTGGGGGTCATCTCGCGAAGCGGCACCCTCACCTATGAAATCGTGAAGGAACTCAGCGACGCTGGCCTCGGCCAGTCCACGTGCGTGGGCATCGGGGGCGATCCTGTCATCGGGTCCAAGTTCATCGACCTGCTCCCCCTGTTCGAGGAGGACCCCGACACCGACGCCGTCGTCATCGTAGGCGAGATCGGTGGGCAAGACGAAGTGCAGGCGGCCGAGTACTTCCGCGATCACATGTCCAAACCCGTCGTGGGGTTCATGGCGGGCCTCACCGCGCCGCCCGGACGCCGCATGGGACACGCAGGCGCCATCGTTGGCGGTGAGGACGACACCGCCGCCGCCAAGATCGAGAAGCTGAACGCGGCCGGCATCCCCGTCGCGCAAGTCATCAGCGAGGTGCCCGCACTGCTCAAGAAGTGAACGCGCCGGCCACCTCCGTCATGCTGAGCGAACGCGAAGCATCTCGCACCCCAGGACAGCTGCCGGGTGAACGAGATCCTTCACTTCATTCAGGATGACGAAAAGGGCTCTCCTCTCGGCGTGACCGCGCCTATTCCTCCATGGCCGTCGCTTCGATCTTGGCGACCTCGGTCAACGCCGTCTTCAGGAAGCCCTCGAACTCCTCCAAGCCTTCCGTGTGTCGCGTGCTCAACCAGGCATCGACGGAACGAATCGCAATGTACGGCGTTACGACCATGCTGCCCATGGTCAGCACGTTTGCGTTGTTGACCGCCTTGCACATCCTGGCCGTGAACTCGCTCTCGATGACGCTCGCGTAGATCCCCTTGAACTTGTTGGCGACGATGGCCATGCCCATACCCGTACCGCAGAAGAGCACGCCGCATTCCGCGTCGCCCGCCTGGATTAGGCGCGCCGCCGAAGCCGCCGCGTCGTAGTAGGGAATCTCGTTGTCCGGACCCGTGCTGCCGATGTCCGCAACCTCGTGTCCCGCTCCCTGCAGATGCTCCTTCACGGCATCCTTCAACTCAACACCCCACGGGTCCGCTCCCATGACGATCTTCATTCTGGAATTCTCCCTATGCTCGCGCCATGCCGCGGTCTGCCCGCGGCACGGCTGGTCAAGTGCTCAGAACTCGATTGAGGACGGGGCGCATTCTACCATCTTCTTGCCCGAGACCGTGGGCGAAATCGTGGCAAGAACATGCTATTGTTGTGTCCGGCGCGTCCCAATCCCGACGACAGCCCTCTGGGTGCAAACCAAGGAGCACAGGTTATGGAGAAAGTGCGATACCACGAAATGCTTCCCCATGAGATTCTGGCGCGGCGCAAAAAGTGTCCGGCTGCCTTCATCGGACTCGGCGGATTGGAGTGGCACGGCGAACATATGGCCGTGGGCAACGACGCACTGAAAGCCGAGGCGCTGTGCGAATTGGCCGCGGCACGGTCGGGCGGATTCGCGTTTCCCACGGTGTGGTATGGCGAACCCCGCACAGACCATCTCCTCGAAGCCAACGTGGACGACGACGGCCGCGTAAAGGCGAAGATGAAGTTCAAGAAGCGCAAGTTCGCGCCCCGCCAGTTCGGCAAGAGCAATGCTGAGCAGGCCGCGTTCTACATCGATCTCATCTACCACGTGCTGGTTCAGATGAACCAGTTGGAGATGAAGGCCGTATGCCTGTTGTGCGGTCACTACCCGCTGATCGGGTGGGCCGGTCCCGCCGTCGAGCGGTTCAACGCGGACTTCTCGGATACGCAGGCCTTTGCGGGTATCGAGTTTCACTACCCGCCCAAGTCCAAGCACGTAGGCGGCGACCACGCCGCCAAGTGGGAGACATCGTATCTGTGGTATCTTCGTCCCGATTGCGTGGACATGAGTGTCTTCCTGGGGCGCGAGCGTGAATCCCTCATCGGAGTGCATGGCGTCGATCCGCGAAAGGAAGCCACCATCGAAGTGGGCCGGAAGGGATGCGACTTGATTGTCGGGGGTATGGTGAAGAAGGCGGCTGAACTGATCGCCGCCGTTGATTCGGCAAAGAGGGGGTAGGTTCCATGATGTATCGCATGGTTGCAGCGGGAGTGATGATCGTGGGGTTGGCGTCCGCGTCGTTTGCGGCGGACGTCACCATCCTGGTGAATCCAGGGCCCTTCCCCCTGGACGAAGCCGCCACGAGCGAGGCAAAGGTGGATTGGTGGGACGGCGACACCACCGCCGACACGGCATGTACCGAATGCTTTGCCGCCGAGGAGTTGCAGCGTTTCCTGCCGGGGTGTACGGGCGTCGCGACCGACGCTATCATCGTCTCGGCCGACACGGAGTTGCCCAAGTCGGGCTACGTATTCATCCTGGGCACGCGTGCCTCGAATCCGCTGGTGGCCTCACTCGATCCCGAAGGCAAGGCCCTAGCGCCCGAAGCCGCGGAATCCTTCCGGTGGCGCGTGATCAAGGAGGACGCCCGTACCGTGTGCGTCATCGAAGGCAGCGACCGGGCCGGTACCTTGTACGGCGTGTATTCCTACCTGGAACAACTTGGCATCCGATTCTTCGGCCTGGGCGAAAAGGGAACCATGTATCCCGCCGCGTCGGTCGCATTGCTCGCCGAAGGCGATACCGCGAGTAGCCCCGATTTCTACACCCGCGGGTTCTGGGCATGGGAAGACCGCGGCAACGACGAGTTCTTCTACTGGATGGCCCGGAACAAGATGAATTTCTGGACCGCCTACGAGAAGGAACTGCACTTCTGCAAGAAACTCGGTCTGAAACTAACCGTGGGCGGCCACGATCTCCAGTACCACTTCCTGGACCCCAAGGGCGAGTATCCCTACAACCATCCGATCTTCGACGGTGACGACGCCAAACCGGCGGATCCCTATGCCGCGCCGCCCGAAGCGGAGTACAGAGGCGACGCCGACAACGACGGGAAGCTGACCTACTTCGAGGCCCATCCCGAATGGTACGGCCTCTACAAAGGCACACGCCGTGGCGATATCGGGCCGGAGTTCGGCACGTGCAATTTCTGCACTTCCAACAACGACCCGGTGACCGAACTGTCCAAGAACTTCGTCCAGGCACTCATTGACGGCGACGACTACCGATACGCCGACATCGTGAACTTCTGGATGCTGGATTGCGGCAAATGGTGCCAGTGCGACGCGTGCGCGGCCATCGGCAACCTGAGCGACCAGTTGGTCACCCTCATCTACAAGGTGCGCCAAGCCATGAACCAGGCCATGGCCGAAGGGCGGCTCCAACGCAACGTGGAACTGGTCAGTCTCGCCTATCACGAGACCCTCGACCCGCCCACGAAACCCGCGCCCGCCGATTTCGACTACCGCAACTGCTACTTCACGTATTTTCCCATCGAGCGGACCTACACCCACGCCATGGGCGACCCCGCCTCGACCGAGGTCAACCAACGATTGAAGGAAGCCTATCTGGGCTGGCTCTCGGGCGCCAATCGGAACTACAAAGGCGATCTCTGCATTGGCGAGTACTACAACGTCAGCAGCATCAAGTCGCTGCCGGTGGTGTATTCGAGGATCATGGCCGTCGACATTCCGTGGTACTACCGGACGGGCGCCCGGCACTTCCAGTACATGCACGTACCCACGCGGTTGTGGGGGCCCTGGACGTTGAACCAGTATCTCATGGGCCGACTCATCTGGGATCACCGCGACGACAGCCGCGCTATCGTGGACGAGTACTTCGAACGCTACTATCCGACCGCCACGGCCGAGGCGCGGGCCTTCTACGACCACTTGGAGCGCGCAACGGCCAACATCAAGGCCTACAAACACTACATCGACGGGTATTCGTTGCGCGGTGCATTGAACGCCCAGTCGAAGAACCTGTTCCCCAAGGACACCCTCCAGTACGACTCGGAATCCCCTGCCCTCAACGCGGGCATTTCGGTTGTCGACGCCACGGCGGGCATGTGCGACGCTCGTGCCGCGCTCGATGCGGCGTTGCTGGCCGCTACGGACCCGGTTGAGAAGGAGCGACTGCTGGAGGACGAAGCACGGTTCGCCTTCGGCGAGGCCATGTACCGGTTTGTCTACCACATGGCGCGCACGACCCTATTCCACAACCGGGGCGACGAGGCCCTCGCGCGGCGCGAGTTTGTGTATGTTGAGCGCAACGCCGAGTTGCTGCGCAACATGACCGACATCTGCCAGGTGTCGTCGAGTCACGCCAGCGCTCCCAACGGGCTTGTGGCCAGCCAAATCGAGAAGGGATACAACGCCCTCAAAAAGACCTACGGAGAGCAATAGCATGGTGCACCCCATTGACAAGGCGTCCGTGGCGTTTCGAATCGGCATCCCCCTGTGGATAACGGGGACTCGGTTCGATGAACTGCTTGCTCTCTTTGAACGCCACAAAGGCCTGACAGACGAGATCACGCTCTTCACCTCGGAAACCCATCCGCCTCTGCCGTTGCCGGTCCTGGAGGAACGATGCGCCATCGCGAAGGACCGCATGGCGGCCGCTCGCGAGAAGGGCTACCGTAGCGGCCTGAACATTCTCGCCACCATCGGCCATCACGATGAGGACCTGCCCAATTCGCTCTCCGCAGATTTCACCCGCGCCACGGATTTGCAGGGTCGCGTGTGCCAAGGCTCGTTCTGCCCGAACGACCCCCGGCATCGAGAGTATACCGTCCGTATCTACGAACTGTTGGTGAGCGCCGGACCCGACTACATCTGGGTTGATGACGACGTCCGCCTCTACGGGCACATGCCCATCGGCGAAACGTGTTTCTGCGACACCTGTCTCGGGTTGATCAGCAAGCGGACCGGCGTTGAATACACCCGTGAATCCTTGCGGGCCGCGCTGGCCGAAGGGTCCTTCGATCAAAAGGCCGCGGTTCGCCGCGCCGTGCTGCAGGACAACCGTGAAACCCTGAGCCGGTTGTTCGCGCTGATCGAACGCACCGTCCATGCCTTGGCGCCCGACATGCCGCTCGGGTTCATGACCGGCGACCGATTCTACGAAGGCTACGACTTCGACACGTGGGCCGCGGTCCTGGCGGGGCCGGAAGGGCGTGAAGTCCTGTGGCGGCCCGGCGGCGGAACCTACCGCGACGAACGGCTCGACGACATCGCCGGCAAGGCCCACGACATCGGACGGCAAACGTCAATCTTGCCGAAGGATATGCAGGTCATTCAGTCCGAACTGGAGAGTTTCCCGTACCAACGACTCAAGAAGAGCGCCCACGCCACCGGCTTGGAAGCGGCTGCCTACATCGCGTCCGGATGCACGGGCACGGCTTTCAACGTGCTCTCCATGTACGACGAACCCCTCGACGAATACGAGCCCCTGGTCACGCATCTTGGCGCCACGCGTCCGTTTCTCGACATCCTGGCACGCACCTTCCGGCGGGGCGATCGTCTCGGCATCCACACCGGTTGGAACAAGGACTCATTGATCGCCAACAACCCGGACGGCGATTGGTTGGCCTGGGGCGGCGCGCCTTCCGTCCGCCACGCCTACGAGATCTGGTCAACAGGTCTCCCCGCGGCCTACGGTGCGTCCGGCGCGTGCGTCACCGCCTTGTCCGGCGACGGCGTCCTCGCGCTGAGCGAAGACGAGATCCGCGCCGCACTCGCGGGCGGCGTGTACCTGGACGGTCCTGCCCTCACGCGTCTGAACGAGTTGGGATACGGCGATCTGACCGGGTATACCGTGAAAGATGTCCGTCACATCGATTGCATCGAAGAAATGCTGGACCATTCCCTCAACGGCGCGTTTACAGGACGGCGGAGGAACGGGCGACAATCGTTCTGGAAATGCCCGTGCCACTGTCTCGAACCGACGAAAGAAGGAACCGCTACCCTCTCACGCGTGGTGGACTACACCTACAACGAGACCCACCCGTGTTGCGTGGGCGTGTTCGAGAACAGTCTTGGTGGGCGGGTGTGCGTCTCGGGCTACTATCCCTGGGAACAACTGCAGAATCTCAGCAAATCCGCGCAGTTGAAAGGCATCATGCGGTGGTTGTCGAAGGACACCATGCCCGCCTACGTGGAGTCGTTTCACCGCGCCAATCTGTGGGTGACTCGTTCCGACGAGGACGCGTACGGAATCGGCTTGATCAACGCCTACCTCGATCCCGCGGAGGACCTGACGATACTTGTCCGGACGAACCGCTCGGAAATGCGCGTGACGGATATGGCCTGCGGAGAGACCTCCGTGACCGCAGCGGGTCAGGAAGGGCCCTACAAGCGGTTCGTACTACCGACGATACAGCCGTGGAATCTGGTGCTCTTGACGGTCTAGCGAAAACGGGGACTGTCGCAAGCGAGTGA
>JAAEQP010001018.1 GCA_024231375.1 bacterium
CCGCACCAGCGAAGACGCCAGCAACATCCTCCCCCCCGACTACAACGACGCCGTGCGCCAGTATTGCATCACCAACGGCAAGTTTCTGTTCGACATCGCCGACATCGAGGCCCACGACCCGTCCGGCGTCGAGCAAACCTACGAATCCGGCGGCAGCACCTATCAGAAGCTCTATTCCGGCTACACCAGCGACGGCGGACACCTCAACAGCACCGGCGCCGAACGGGTCGCCATGGGCTGGTACGCCGCCGCAGCAAGCCAGACGACGCCTCCCGTGTCCGCGCCGGTAGGGAGCATCGCTGGCTTGGTCGCTGGCACCGCAGCGTTGGCCGGGGCCGCGTGCTGGCGGCTGCGCGGTCGGCGGGGGTAGGTGCCGGACTGTCTGAAGGTGTGGGACCGGCGCCCTCGCCGGTCATCCCCCCCTCCCATCCCGTACATCCTGTTATCCTGTCAAGGAAGACCGGATTGGCCTTGAATCCCTCTCCCCAAGATCGCAAGATAGTGCCTTCCGGGGGAGCATAGGTCTCCCGCGCATGCATGCAGGTTCACAAGAGGAGCACTCGAATGCCGAAACGTCATCCGAACATTGTCATCTTCGCTATCGACAGCATCCGGCGCGATCACATGAGTTGCTATGGGTATTCGCGGCTGACGACGCCGTACATGGACCAACTCGCGGCGCGGGGCACGCTGTTCGAGAACGCGTTCAGCCCCTACATCCCGACGACGCCGGCCTATTCGAGCATGTTGACGGGTGCGGACGTGATCACCACGCAGATGCCGTCGCTACGGCCGACAGGCCCATTGCCGAAAGAATTGCCGACGATGCCGGAGATTCTGCGCAAGGCGGGCTACAACACCACGTGTGTGGGATTTGGCGGTGACTTCTACCGCGGGTTCAACAAGTACCTGAACTTCGAAGGCTGGTGTTCGTACGAAGACCGTCCCGCCCGCAAAGCCGAGAACCTGAACGCGGTGACGATTCCCGAACTGGAACGGCTGTCGCGGTCGAAGAAACCGTTCATGCTGTTTTTGCGCCACATGGACCCGCACGCGCCGTACCTCCCCCCCGCTCCCTACGACACCATGTTCTATTCAAAGGACCCGTGCAAGAAGGGCAACAAGAGCATGAAACCCGTGTTCGCGTTCAAACCGTTCGCGGACTTCCTGGCGTCGTGGATGCCGCCGGGCATCACGGACAAGGATCACGTCATCGCCCAGTACGACGGTGAGATCGCGTACATGGACGCGTGCATTCAGCAACTCATCACGCGGATGGAAGAGTTGGGCGTGATGGACGAGACGCTGATCGTCATCACCGGCGACCACGGCGAAACCTTGTACGACCACGACTGCTTCTTCGACCATCACGGGCTCTACGAACCCACGCTGGTCGTGCCACTGATTTACTACTGGCCCGGCAAGGTGCCGGAAGGTGTGCGCGCCAATGCGTACACCATGCACGAAGACCTGATGCCGACGGTGCTGGACGTGTGCGGACTGAGGAAGCACGCCAAGGGCGCGAAGTTCGACGGCAAATCGAACAAGCGGTTCTTCACCGACACGGAGAACACGCACCGGTCGGAGTTCTACATCAGCGAATGCACGTGGATGCGGAAGCAGGGGTGGCGCACGCCGATCTGGAAGTTCTGGGAAGCTCTTGAACCCGATTTCCACGGGAAACCGCCGGTGGAGTTGTACAACCTCGTGGAAGACCCCGAAGAACTGGTGAATCTGGCCGAAAAGGAACCGCAAATCGTCGAGTTGCTGCGCACGCGCATGAACAAGTGGATCAAGCGCCGCGAACGCCGCACCGGCAAGACCAGCAACATCATGAACTACGAACTCGGCACGGACCTATACATTGGGTCCATCGCTACCGCCAAGAAGCTCCAGGCGCGGTAGAACCATCGCATTGAACCGCCCGGCCGCGGCACGTCGCCC
>JAAEQP010001019.1 GCA_024231375.1 bacterium
GGCGCAGGGCGACATGAAGCTTTGCTCAGAATACAACCAGGCATTCATCGCTCAGCTTCAAGCCGTCTGCATCCAACATCTTGCGGCGCTTCATCCACGCCCCCGTGAGATATCCGGGCTAGCGTCGTTCCAGCATGCGATGCGAGTCAGCCAGATCCGGAGGTACCGGAGCCAAACTCTCTAGCCTTTCGCGGCGGCGTAGAAATCGGCCACCTTGTCCCAGTCAATGACGTTCCACCAGGCCTCGATGTAATCGGGACGCCGGTTCTGATAATTCAGGTAATATGCGTGCTCCCACACGTCCAGGGCGAGGATTGGGGTGTGCCCCTTCATGAGGGGGGAGTCCTGGTTCGCGCTGCTGCATACGTGCAGCGCGCCGTCCGGTCCGAGACCTAGCCAGGCCCAGCCGCTTCCGAATCGTGTGGCCGCGGCATTCGAGAACTGCTCTTGGAATCCTGCGAAACTGCCGAACGCATCCGCTACGGCTTTCCCGAGGTCTCCGCCGGGTTCGCCACCCTTGCCGGACCCCATGACCTGCCAGAAGAGACTATGGTTGGCGTGGCCGCCGCCGTTGTTGATGACCGCCTGGCGCTTGTCTTCAGGCACTGCGTCGATGTTGCGCAGGACGTCCTCGATGGGCTTGGACGCCAGGTCGCCGAGGCCCTCGAGGGCCGCATTCACCTTGGTCACGTACCCTTGGTGATGTTTGCTATGGTGAATCTCCATGGTCTTGGCATCGATATACGGTTCAAGCGCATCATAAGCGTATGGCAAGGCCGGAAGCTCGTAAGACATATCCAACTCCTGTTCCAGGGACCCGTGCGCCACGGCTCCGGGCCGCTGCACGCTGTACCCTTCATTTTTGCGTACCAAGAGAACAACAACCCGCCACGCGCCTGTGTTCCCAACCAGGTAGCCGTTGGCTCGATTCGCTGCAATCGTGAAATACGGCACGTCTTGACAGCAGATCGGGACCTTTCTAGAATGGACACAAGGCACCGCTGCCGACGTTGAAACGTGTGTTGGGCATTTCCAGGTAGGCGCGCGCGGCGCTGGCGCGCCAACACCGGTCGTCCGGTCCACGGACGGCCATCGGAAGGAGCCGCCATGGCGTTCCCATTGCCACCGCTCCCGTTCGCTGAAGACGCGCTCGAACCGTTCATCTCCGCCGAGACCATCGAATTCCACTATGGCAAGCATCATCAGGCATACGTCACCAACCTGAACAAGCTGACCGAAGGCAAGCCCGAGGCCGACAAGCCGCTCGAGGAGGTGATTCTGGGCGCCGACGGTGGCCTCTTCAACAACGCGGCCCAAGTCTGGAACCACAGCTTCTACTGGAAGTGTCTGAAGAAGGGTGTGGCCGGACCGTCTGGCGCGCTGGCCGAGGCGTTGGAGCAGGACTTCGGGTCCGTGGACGGGTTCCGGAAAGCCTTCGCGGTAGCGGCGGCCACGCAGTTCGGTTCCGGCTGGGCCTGGTTGGTGGCGAAGGACGGCAAACTCGAAGTCATGAAGACCGCCAACGCGGACCTTCCGATGAAGCACGGCGCCACCGCGCTACTCACCTTGGATGTGTGGGAGCACGCGTACTACGTGGACTACCGCAACGCCCGTCCCAAGTACATCAAGGCCGTACTCGATAGCCTGGTGAACTGGGAGTTCGTAGCGGAGAACTTCGCCGCCGCGACAGCCTAGATTCGACGAGAGGACGGAACCCATGCCGCGACTCGTGACCCTCGCGCGCGTCGAGGACGTGCCGAAGGACGATAGCATCGGCGTCGACGTCGAAGGCGCCACC
>JAAEQP010001020.1 GCA_024231375.1 bacterium
CGGCCCTATGAACAACACGAGATCGATGCGGAGAAATGCACGCGATGCAATGCGTGCTATGAAGTCTGCCCGGTCGACGCGGTGAAGGTGGAATAGCGAACATGCCGCAACTCACCATAGACGGCATTGACGTGACGGCGGCGGACGGCGCCACCGTCATGGACGCGGCTGCGCAGGTGGGCATCGAAATTCCCGCGCTGTGCCACGTGGATGGTTTGCGTCCCCTCACCTCATGCATGTTGTGCGTCGTCGAGGATACAGGCACGGGCCAAACCATACCTTCGTGCGCGACCCGCGCCGAAGACGGCATGGTCATCCAGACCAACAGCGACGCCATCCACGCCGCGCGCCAGGAAGTGCTCCAGATGTTGTTGAGCGAACACGTTGGCGATTGTGAGGCCCCGTGCAGACGCATCTGCCCTGCCTCCCTCGACGTGCCGCTCATGATGCGCAAGGTATCTACCGGAGACCTTGCCGGTGCGGCACGCCTGGCGAAACGGACGCTGGTATTCCCCGCCACGCTGGGCTGGGTTTGTTCCGCGCCCTGCGAGCGGGGCTGTCATAGAGGCGCCTTCGACGAATCACTCGCCATCCGCGACGTACACCGCCGTTTGGCGGAGGATGCGGCGCTGATGGAAGGCGTTGTCGCCGAGGCACGCGCAGCGTCGTCGGGCAAGCGGGTCGCCATCGTCGGCGCAGGTGTGGCCGGACTCAGCGCTGCCTGGGAGTTGCTGTTGCGCGGACATGCGTGCCGAATCTATGAGAAGGACAGCAGGCCCGGCGGACCGTTGCGCGATTTGGACGATGACGAATTGCCGTGGGCTGTGTTTGAAGCCGAAGTCGCCCATATCCTCGAACTGGGTGCGGAACTCAGGGTGAACTGCGAGGTAGGCGAAGACATGCCCCTTGAGAACCTGATCGGAGAGTTCGACGCCGCCCTTCTGGCCTGCGACGACCTCGATGACGATTTGGACGACGACCACGGCGTGTTCGAGGCCGTTGAGTTTCCCATGGCCGTCAGTGCCGTGGCGGAAGGCCGTGAGATGGCCGACGAAGTCGACCGCTTCCTGCGCGGCGTCGATGAAGCTGATTCACAAAAACCCTTCGACTGTCGCTTGGGCGAGATCGGTGACCACGAAAAGGCCGCCTTCGCTGGGCATCGTGCCAATCCCGGCACGGTGCCTCATGGTCGCTACGCGGAGAATCTGGAAGACGAGGCCCGCCGCTGCCTGCATTGCGACTGCCTCAAGGTGGCCTCCTGCAAGTTGCGGAGGTATGCTACCGAGTACGGAGCGAAACAGAACTCGTATGCGGGCGTGGACCGGCCTTCCGTTGAAAAGGCTTCGGTCAGCGAGACGGTCGTTTACGAACCCGGGAAATGCGTCCGATGCGGTCTCTGCGTGGAAATCACCCGGAAGGCGGGCGAGCCGCTGGGCATGGCCTTCGTGGGACGGGGATTCGACGTGCGCGTTCAGGTGCCCTTTGGACGGTCTCTCGCCGAAGGGTTGACCGTGTCGGCCCGAGAGTGCGTCGAGGCGTGCCCCACCGGGGCGCTTGCCTGGCGTGGCAAGGAGGATCGTGACCAGTGAGAGTCGTGCAGCTGATACCAGGAACGGGGGGCACCTTCTACTGTCAGAACTGCATGCGCGACGCGGGCCTCATGCGCGCGTTGCGGCGGCGCGGTCTCGACGTCATCATGACGCCACTCTACTTGCCGGTTAACGTTGATGCGGACGAGGCGGACAACCTGCGCCCGGTGTTTTTCGGCGGAATCAACGTGTATCTTCAACAGAAGTTTGGATTCTTCCGGAAGACGCCCCGTTGGCTGGACCGGTTCTTCGACTCGCCTTGGATGCTGCGTCAGGCCGCCGCACGCGAAGGATCGACGAGCGCGTCGGCTCTGGGGCCCATGACGTTGTCCATGCTGCGCGGACGCGACGGCAACCAGCGCAAGGAGGTGGAACGGCTCGTCTCCTGGCTGCAACAGCAGGACCGGCCGGACATCGTCCATATCTCGAATTCGCTTCTCCTCGGCATGGCATCGGAGATCAAGAAGGCCTTGAACGTGCCTATCGTGTGCAGTCTTCAGGACGAGCACACGTGGCTCGATATGATGAAGGAACCGCACCGGACGCAGTGCTGGGAAGCCATGTCCGAGAGGGGCCGGGACGTGGACGCCTTCGTCGCGGTGAGCAACTGGTACGCGGACGAGATGGTCCGGCGCATGGCGATTCCGCGCGAGAAGATCGCCGTGGTGCCCGTGGGCATGGAGCTGGACGGCATCGAGCCCGCCACCGCCCCCGCCGACCCACCGGTCATCGGCTATCTGTCGCGGATGAGCGAGGATCTCGGGATCGGCCGACTCGTCGAGGCGTTTCTCCAGATTAAGCAGGATCCGCGCATGAAAAGCGTGCGCCTTCGCGCCACGGGAGGATCGACGGCTGAGGACCGACCCTTTCTTGAGAAGCTGCGCCTGAGAATCCGCGAAGCAGGCGTCGAGAACGATGTAGATCTGCTGGAGCGATTCGACAAGGACGCGCGGCATGATTTTCTTCGTTCTCTCTCGGTGCTGTCCGTTCCCGTGCCCGAGGGGGAAGCGTTCGGCACCTTCATCGTCGAAGCCCTTGCCTGCGGCGTGCCCGTGGTGGAGCCAGCGGTGGGGGCGTTTCCCGAGGTGATCGAACCGACGGGCGGAGGCATCTTGTTCGATCCGAACGACGCGCAGGGACTCACCAAGGGGCTTTCCGAACTCCTGCTGGACCCGGCACGCGCGAGAGACATGGGTCAACGCGGACGCGCCGCGGTGCTCACGGAGTACAACGTCGAGACCATGGCGGAACGAATGCTGCCTGTCTACAACGCACTTCTCGAATCATGAGGCGCTTGAATACAATAGCTGCCCTGGTCGTTGTCCTCGCCTTCGTGCCGGTCGGGTGCGGTCCGGACGAGCCGGCCCCGAGTGACGTGGCAGTCCCTGCCGAGGTGCAGACGGTCGAGCAAGCGCCCGTCTCCGAAAGCCCTGGGCCGATATCACCATGGCACACTTATCATGGTGGGCCGTCACTCGACGGTGTTGCGACTGCAAATCTCCCCGCCACGTTGGAACTGAAATGGCGCTTCATGGCCGGGGCCCCCGTACGCACAACGCCTGTGGGCGGTTCGGGCCGCATCTTCTTCGCTAACACCAAGGGGCAAGTATTCGCTATCGACATGGACGGCGCCGAAGTATGGGCAAAATCCTTCGTGTACACGTCTTCCCACTCGGGCACGGTGCGCGACGAAGCGTTCGACGCACCTCTCGTCTACATGGATGACGCCGTAATCGCGGCGGGTGCTGACGGCACGCTGTACAGCCTGTCCACCGAGGATGGCGAAGAACGCTGGAAGACCGAGACGGACGGCATGTTTCTCGGGTCACCGAACCTTCATATGAGCGAAAAGGGTCCGCCGCGACTGCTCGTCATCGAACAAGGCTTCGGCGTGTTGCACTGTTTCGACTGGACTACCGGCAAGCCCCTCTGGCAGACCGAGGGCGTGGATCGGTGCGATGGGTCCCCGGGGGTGGGTGGCGGCGTAGCGGTGTTCGGCAGTTGTGCCGCGGCGCTGCATGTGTTCTCTGCCGAAACGGGCGAGTTTTTCCGCGAGGTCGCCATCGACGAGGACTCTCAAGTCGCCGGAGGCGTGACGGTCATCGGGGACTCCGCGTTCTCCGGAAGTCGTAGCGGAAAGGTTCTGCACGCAAACACCAAGACCGGCGCCATGGTCTGGATTAACGACGAGAATGAGGACGAGATCTTTACCACACCCGCCGTGGACGATGCACACGTGGTGTTCGGTTCCGCGGACGGCGTCGTGGCCTGCCTCGACCGTGCGACGGGCGTCAGCCAATGGTCTGTCCAGACGGACGGCATGGCATCGTCGCCGGTTATTGTGGGCGACAAGGTAGTCGTCGCGTCGGACGGCACCCTCCATTTGTTTGGCCTGAACGACGGCGAGGCGTTATGGTCGATGGAGGTGAGCGACGACATCACGTCGCCCGGCGTCATCGGCAATCTGGTGGTCGTGGGAAGCGATGACGGAACCGTGGCCGCCTTTGGCCCGGCTTCACCGTAATCGGGAGAAACGCCGTGGACACAGCTCCTCTTCTGGAAGTGCGGGGAGTCACTAAGGCCTATGGCACATCCACCGATGCTGCGCCCGTGCTCAAGAGCGTGGATCTGCGCCTGGAATCCGGCGAAAGCGTGTCGATCGTCGGGCCGTCGGGCTGTGGCAAGAGCACGCTTCTGAATCTTGTGGGCGCTCTCGACCGGGCCTCAGCCGGGTCCATCCTCTTCGACGGACAGAATCTGTCGAGTCTCAGTCCGGTCGAACTCGCCCAATTCCGGAACCGGCACATCGGATTCGTGTTCCAGTTCCATCATCTCCTTCCCCAATGCAGCGTGCTTGAGAACGTCCTTGTCCCGACGCTGGTGAACCCCGACAAGACTGACGCCCGTGACCGCGCGTTTCGACTACTTGATCGCGTTGGCCTATCGGAACGTCTCGATTACCGGCCGGGGCAGCTATCCGGGGGAGAGCGGCAACGGGCGGCCGTCGTCCGCGCACTCATCAATCGTCCACGCCTGCTGCTGGCCGATGAACCGACGGGGTCGCTCAATGAGGAAGGCGCGGATGCGCTTGCCCGCCTGCTGCTCGAACTGAATCGCGAAGAGGATCTGGCCCTGCTGGTCGTGACTCACTCAACGGCAGTCGCGCACTTGATGGATCGGACCCTCGCGTTGCACGACGGCGCACTGACCTCCCACGAATCGGGGGCGTAGTTATGTATCGCCTGGTGGTTCGCAGCCTCGTCTACCACTGGCGCTCTCACCTTGGGGTGCTTGCCGGGACTGCTCTGACCGCCGCCATCCTGACCGGCGCACTGCTCGTCGGCGATAGCGTAGACCATTCGCTCCGGAGCAACGCGCTGGCGCGCCTCGGCAGTATCCAGTCCGCCCTCGAATCGAGAAACCGGTTTCTCGACGGCGAACTGGTGACGGCCCTCCGGGACCACCTGTCGGCCTCAGTGGAACCCGCGCTCACAGTGCCGGGCATGGCCATTCCCCCTTCGGTTGACGGTCAACCAAGCCCACAAATCAACCGCGTGAACGTGGTCGGCGTCAATTCGTCCTTCTGGAGCTTCGGCGAGGCGACGCCCCTGGACCTGGGCGCGTACGAGGTGGCGATCAACGCGCGGCTCTCTGACGCTCTGGGCGTTCGGGCCGGCGACAGCGTCTCGCTACGAATTATGACGCCCGGCCTGCTGCCGCGGGACGCCCCCCTTTCCTCCAGTGCCGAGGAAGCCTCGACGCGGGCGCTCTGCACGGTCCGCGCTATCCTGCCCGATTCGGGTTTGGGCCGGTTCAGCCTCGCGGCGCAGCAAACGGCCCCGTACAACGCGTTCGTCGACTTGGCTTGGCTACGGGAACAGACGGGCTTGGATGGGCGACTGAATCTCATCCTTGTGGGCGAGGACACCGACCAGGAATCGCTCGATTCGGCTCTCAAAGGGTGTTGGGAACCGGGACACGTGGGGCTCCGATGCCGCCGCGACGCCACGAACAAGGTCGTTCAACTTGAAACCGACCGCCTATACCTGCGCCCATCCGTGGCGGACGCGGCACTGGCTCTGCCTGGAGCCCAGGGAGCCCTGTCATACCTGGTCAGCACCATTTCCAGAGAAGAGAAGTCCACCCCCTATTCCTTCGCGGTTGGCGGTCCAGCCCCGGCCGGGATGAGGGACGACCAAGCGGTCATCAACCGATGGCTGGCGGATCGCCTTGAGGCCTCCGTGGGCGACACGATCTCGGTGACCTACTATGAGTTGAGCGCATCCAGCGACTTCGTCGAGAGGGATCGGTCATTCACAATCCACAGCATCGCCGAAATGGATGCGCTCAAGCTGGAACGCGATCTGATGCCGGAGTTTCCGGGCCTGAGTGACGTGGAACGTTGCGAGGACTGGGACGTTGGCATGCCCATGGACGAGGAACTGCTGAAGGACGAGGCCAACGAAGCATACTGGGACGACTACAAGCAGACGCCGAAACTCATTGTCACACTTGCCGCTGGGCAAGAAATGTGGGGCAACCGGTACGGCAGTCTCATGGCGGTCCGGTTCCCTGCTGCTGAGCAAACCGAGTCCGACATCACCGAGGCACTTCGGGACCACGTCGATCCGGCCGACCTGGGTCTTGTCTTCGCCCCCGTGCGCCAGCAGGCGATGGATGCGGTGGCACAAGCAATGGACCTCGGGGGCCTCTTCCTGGGAATGAGCTTCTTCCTGATCGTCTCTACACTCATCGTCACGGCGATGCTGTTCGTCTTCGGGGCGCAACAGCGAGCCTCGGATATGGGCATCTTGCTTGCCCTCGGGTTCCGGCCCCGCCAGGTTCGCGTTCTCTTCCTTTCCGAAGCCGCGGTAGCCGCGGTTGCGGGGGCTGGCCTCGGGGCGCTGGCCGGAACGGGCTACACACGCGCTCTCATCTTCGCGGTGAACCACTACTGGCAAGGCGCCGTTGCTCACGCGGCCATCCTGTATCACGCTGGCTCCATGACACCTTTCAAAGGCGCCGTCGCCAGTATCCTGTGCGCCGTTGCAGCGATGGCTTTCACCCTACGGCGGCAGGTCCGGTCACCGGTGCGCGACCTGCTCACGTCGGATTTCTCCCAAGTCGGGACCGCCTCGGGGACGTCTCACTCGCGGGCGTTCTGGCTGGGCCTCCTCGTCCTCGCATCTGCCGCCGGACTCGTCGCGTGGGCGCTGGCGGCAGACGTTCAGGATATCGTGATGCCCTTCTTTGGTGCGGGGGCGCTGTTGCTTCTGGCAGGGCTGGCATTCAGCCGTCATCTCCTCGGACGCCTCGACACAGGCCGGCCTGCGCGCGAACCGTCGCTGCTGGGTCTGGCGCTGCAGAACACGGCTCGCCGGCGGGGGCGCAGCCTCGGCGTGGTCGCGCTTCTGGCCACGGGGTGTTTCCTGGTGCTGGCCGTGTCGTCGATGCAACTGAATGTGACGGCGGGCGCCGACGAGCGCTGGTCGGGCACGGGCGGATTTGAGTTGTTCGCCGACACGACCATCCCTCTGGTCGAGGACCCGGCCGCTGCTCTGGGAACGCCTGGGGTGTCGTGCGTTTCCGTACGCGTGTATCAAGGAGACGACGCAAGCTGCCTCAACCTGAACCGCGCCCAGACGCCGCGCCTTCTGGGAGTGAATCCGAGCGACATGTCTACCGTGGGGGCGTTCGTGCCCTCGCACGGCGAAGACCCTTGGGACTTGTTGAACCTCGATCTTCCGGACGGCGTGGTGCCAGGTCTTGTGGGCGACGCAGACACCGCTATGTGGGGTCTTCAGAAAGAGGTCGGAGTGGATGCCGGGGACGAAATCGTCTACCAAGACGAGGCGGGACGCGATGTCCGCGTGCGGCTTGTGGGCACCCTCCCCGTGCGGCTATCGGTGTTCCAGGGCACTGTGCTCATTCCCGAGACGGCGTTCACAAAGCTCTTCCCTTCGGAGGATGGCTTCCGAATGTTCCTGTTCGACACGCCCGCGGGCGACCGCGACGTCGTCGCCGAGCAACTGAATGCCAAGTTCGAGCGCTCTGGTCTGGATACGGTGGCCACGACGGACCGTCTTCAGATGTTCTACACCGTGGAGACGACGTACCTGTCCATGTTCCTGGTGTTGGGAGGACTCGGAATGGTTCTGAGCACCGCGGCGCTGGGTGTCCTGGTGTTGCGCAACGTCCTTGAGCGCCGCCGCGAGGTGGCACTGCTACGGGCGGTGGGATTCCCCCAGCGGAGCGTCTTCATCATGCTACTCGCCGAACATGCTCTGCTTCTGGGTATGGGCCTTGCCGTAGGAGCGGTAGCCGCGACCGTTGCCATGGCGCCCGCCGTCATCGCATCGGCCACGCGGGTCCCCGTTGGCCTCCAGGCCGTTGTTCTCGGCCTCATCGTCCTTGCGGGGGCGGGAAGCATAGTGGTTGCCTTGGGCGTCGGTCTCGGCAGGGACACGACAGACGCCCTGAGAAGCGAGTGAAGCTGCTTCGCCTCGGACCTTTCGCCCCTACGGGATGATCTCACCCAGGGCCGCCATCATGGCCGGTCCCGATTCGCGCCCCGGGGACATGGCGGTCAGGTACTCCGCAAACTTGATCTCATCCGTCTGATCGAAGTACTCGGGCTTGAGGATATACCCCAACTCATCCAATCCAAGGCCAAGAACGAATTTCGGGCCGGTGTCCATCAACTCCTCGGTCTGCCATGTGAAGGCCGGCGCCGTTTCGCCCGGATGGGTCGCGAACTGGGCGTCGCCTACCGAGAACCACGCCACCTCGGTCTCAATGGTGTCGGTCATGGTACGCGGGATGAGATTCAGGCCGTCCGCGCTGATCTGGCGGAACATCTCGTTTTCATTGGGCATACCGAAGACGTTATGCGCAAACCGGACTTCCGAGCCCTGGACCGGCTGGGCGTTCGGCAGTGCGGCGATGACGCGTTCGGCCAGGTCCGATCCGTATTGACCCGCCACCTCGAACGTACGGTGTGGCGCTTTCGGCTGAACCCATCCACCCACACCGCCCTGCAGATACAGGTGCTCGCCGGGCACGGCGGCCGCCATGTCCTTGTAGAAGGTCCCCACCCAGTCGGAACTCGCCAGGGTCGTATCGCCGTCCAACACGGTGGGATGACACGCAAACGCCGTCAGTGTCGCGATGGGAGTGCCCAACGCGTCACGGCATTGCAGAATCGTCGCGGCCTCGTCGACGACGCCCGGTTCACTGTCGTTGACCCGCCAATCACCGCCCTTCGCTTCCGCTTGGACAAGCGTACCTGGCTGAAGGTTCTCGACGGCCTTGGCTACCTGGGCGGCGCAGGTGTCCACCAGCTTCTGCATGTAGGCCGCGTCGCGTCCGGTCGTGGTTTGCTCGGGCCCGTAGATGCCGATGACGTCCGGGCTGCAATGGGTGTGCGTCGATACGACGACCACTCGTTCGGGGGTCAACCGTGGAAACGAGGCTTTGGCAGCCGCGGCATCCCGGATGGCCTGCACGGTGTCGTATTGGATACCAAGAGAATCCACTACGCACAGCACGACGGTTGTCTCGCCATCGTCGAAGGCAATGGCCTTCGCGAACAGGTCGTCGTGCACGCCGGTGCATTTTCGGTTCTGGTCGTATCCTCCCAGAAACGTCCCGGCATCCGGGTTGACCGTGGCCGAAGAGACGCCTACCCGCAGGGCGGATTGAGATTCCGCTACCGCAGGCGCCTCCGTTGTCGGCACGGCTGACGGAGCAGGCGCCTCCGCCGGAGGCGCTTCGGCTTCCTGCGGCGCTGGACCACCGCACGCAAGCGGTACGGCCAGTAGGAGGATGAGGATCAGTTTGGTGAGAGATTTCATGGTGACTCCTTTCTCGAACCGGCATGCGGTTCGAGCAGTCTGCCGGACGGCATCACGCCGTGAAATGCACCGGGGACGTGGTGACGTCGAGTGTGCCAACAGGAAGTCGCGGCCCGCGGCGGACTGAACTCATGCACAGCATCGTCACGAGCGGGGCACGAGCCTCCTACTCTTGGGCTGGCTGCGTCTCCCGAATGCCGCGAACCACTTCGCGGAGCGAGTCTATCACGTTCTGCTCCACGTAGAAAACCCCGGGATAGTCGGGCAACGTCGCGAACCGGTAACGCGTGGCATCGCCGTAGAGACCGCCGACGCTTGCGGGGCCAAGGGTCGTGCGTGATTCGCCGTCCTCGCCCACTACGTCCACCTCGAACCGAAGGATCGGTTCGGCCAAGCCGTATGGCGCAGGGTCCTCCAGCGGCTCGGACCGGGCGCATCCCCAAACCTCAACAGGGTTCACCGCGTCAAGCAACGCGTCCATGTCGGTTTGAGACTCCCACGCCATTCCAGCGGGCTCTGCCACGTCCCACCGGCGGGACCCCTTCACGAACCGGTACGACGTGCCTTCGAAGGTCAGACGGACCTCGCGCGCCGATTCGGTGTCGAAGGAGAAGAGGCTCTTCTCCCGGAAGTAGAAGCTGGTCTTCTTCAACCAAACGACTTCCTGTTTCGACAGGGTCGTAATCGCGCCCGTATCCTGCAGCACGTAGGAACGCTCATCGGTGCGGTCGCCGTCACCCACCACGATCCGTGCAGGCTCGGGGTCGTCGGCAAACGTTATCGCGATCTCGACGGTCGGTTCGTCAAGCCCGAAAGACGGCCACGCCTCGGCGTAGAAGTGTTTCCCGCGCATTGCCTGCAGCGCTTCCACGAAGCCATCCACAGCCCGGGGGTCCGCCGCCTCCTGAACAGGCTCCAGCAAGCGCCACACGCCTTCTGCGTCCTTCTCGGCAAGGACGTGCTCTTCTCCGCGCGTGTACTCGAACCGCGTGATTTCATCCTCGCGCGACAGAATCCGCTTCTCCAGGAAGGCCTCCGGCCGCGACGGGAGGAGCGTGAAGACTTGGGCGTCGATCTGGAACACCGCCTCTTCGCCTTCCCGCTTTACAAAGAGGCCGCCTTTCTCGCCTTCGCCAGACAGGTTCCCGAAATACACGGTCTGCGCGTCGCCATCCTCGCCCAGAAAGGCCGTGATCCGGCATCGCGGTGGCGCGAGCCCATAGTCGTCGAGACTCTCGGGCGCGTCCACGAAGTCCCTGCCAACCGCGAACAAGATTTCCTGGGACAACTCCGCCACCATCGCCTGGTCGGCGGGTCCTTCCTCGGGCTCCGTCAGGGTCCAGCCAACGCCTTTCCGCCATTCGACCACTACGGCGACAGACTCCTCCGCGCCGCTCAGTTCCGCGGGAGCATCCGGCGCATCAGGCGTGTCGTCATCTTCCTTGCGGGGCCGGATGCGGGCGTACTCCAAGCGCCGGACGCCCGCGTCCGCATTGGTCATGAGGTACATATGCCGCAGCAGGTCCAAACTGCGGTTCAACTCGAAACAAGCGGCGTCGGGAACCATGACCACGGGACCTTCATCTAACCTGGCGTATCGGTCCTTCTGGTAGGGGTCCAGGGTTCCGAAGGTGACCTGATGGGATCCGCCCTCCGCCGTTTCGGCTTGAACCGTCAGCAATGGCTGGTCCAGTCCAAATTCTTCCAGACTGTCGGGGTCGTCCGCGATGATGCGGTCGCTGATGAGGTTCGCGAAATGCTCCGCGCAACGGTTCCACAGCGCATGATGCGCAGCGAGTTCATAGGGCTGCACAATCTGCCACGTGTCGCCTTCGACGCGCACGCCGACCGAGGGGGCACCGTCTTCCTGCTGGATGCTGATCCGTTTCACCGCGTCGGCCTCGAAGGCGAACACGCGCTTTGATTCGATGGTGCGTCGTTCGGTCTCCTTCTCCCAGCGCAGACTCCACCAGTATCCTGCGCACAGAAGCACCAGCACCGCGATCAGAAGAGCTGTGGACCTCAGCTTCATTGGTATTTCCTCCGCAACGCATGGGCCACCAAACCCGCGACGACGACCGCCTGGAGAACGCCCAGGATGGCAACCCATGCCACCACTTGCTCGGCGCTTTCCGTGAGCCGGATCGGTTGCTGAGCCTGGTTCGGCCGGATGCCGATCAATTCTTCGTGCTCGCACAACCAGGCGGTCGCGTTAAGCAGGAAGTTAAGATGCCCGGAATTCAATACCGAATCATCCGCGGTGATGTCCGTGTCTCCCATCACCACGATCCGGGCATCCCGCGTTCGACCCGTGTCACCCACGGGCACGCTGGTACGGGCCGTCACCGCCGCGGCCACCCCAATGGATCCCACGAGTTCGTCCGGGTCCTGTTCGGGTCGTGCCGCGGTCGCCACGGTGAGAAACTCAAGCCGCTTCTCCGCCCAGGTGTACGGCAGGGTCCGGAGTATTCTTGTTCCCACAGTGCCTTCCGGCATCTCGGGCGCGAGTTCGACCGAACGCGCGAGCATCAGGCTCATCTGCTGGTTGAAGTTGCTGGAGATCTTGTGGTCGGCGCTGAAGCATCCAAGGAACTCTACGTCCGGCACATCCTCCTGGCCGAAGAGATTCACGGCGGCCGTGTCGGGCAGCAGGTCGATGACACCGAACCGGTCACTCACGGTCGATATCAACACATCGTCGCCTACGATAATGCCATAACGCGATTCCAACCAAGAGAGGAACGCCATCCTCGGCATAGGCCCGCCGCCCTGCACCGCCGTCACGTCAAGGAGGGCCAGCATGCGCCCGCCGTCGCTCATGTACCGATGAATCGCGTCGATCTCGGGCCCGCTCATGTTGGCTTCAAGCCGGTTGATGCACAGAATGTCGCAGTCCGCCGGGATCCGGGGATTCTCCGTGGTAATGGCAAAATCCTCCGCCCGGTACGACTCCGCCTGAAGGAGCTGCCGGAACATACGGGTGTCGTTCCGCTCCCCATGACCCGTCAAGAAGCAGACCTTGGGCGTGGCGCCTCGAGTGAGGTTTATCAGCGTATTCGTGAAGTCGGTCTCCTCAAGGCGCGCCGGGTTCCCCGCCAACGACACCGCCCTGCTCGCCCCGCCACACCGGAGCACCAGGGAGCCCAGCCGGCTGGTGTAGGTAACCTTCATCGCCTGCAACCGCGCGATGTCCTTCTGCGGGTCCATAAACACAAGACTCAGATACGGGGTGTGTTCCTGGCAGCGCTCCAGGAAACGGACCGTCTTCTCCTTGGCGATGTCGTTTTCCCGGTCGCCCGTGTTCAGGAACAGGACAAGGATCTCCACGTCCTTGTCCAGCTGCTCCAACACCTGAACGGTCTGGTGGGCCAGTTCACGACGCCCCTCCTGGGTCAAGTCCCAGGACCAGTCGATCCGCTTGGCGAATGCATACAGCGCGATACAGATCCCCAGGAACGCCAGCGATCCGATCACCATATTCAGCGGTTCCAGGCTCCGGCTTTCCTCCGCCATGCTCACGGCGAGAATGAGACTGACGATGAGCCACACCGCACCGAAGGCCACACCAAGGCCCAAGGGCGCCAAGACCCAAGGCACAAAAAAGTCCTCGGTGAGCAGGAGGATGTTAATGGCGGCCGCGATTCCAAGGAGGGCGCCCAGCCCGGTGATGGTACGTACGAGCTTCATCGCTAGGCCCTCCATTTCCTGCTGTCAAGCACCCGGAACGTGAGGAAGAGGAACAAGGCACAGAACAGTACGTAGTAGGCTAGGTCGTGGATCTGAACGATGCCCAGTGCCATCTCGCCCATGTGGGCGTCGAGCGGCAGTTCGGTCACCAGCCCCCGGAACAACTGGTATGCCATTCCCAACACGGAGTGAAGCCCCGGAGCGAGCGACTCGGGAGCGGGCAGTTCGACCGGCAGGTCCGCCCCGAACGTGCCGACGACGTACGAGATGAACCAAATGCCGAAGGTCATGGTGGCCGCCGTGATCTGATTGCGCGCGATGGCCGACACGAACAGCCCTAGGCTCATGAAGGCGGCGCTCATCATGAACACCGCCAGTAGACCAAACCACAACACCGTGGTTTCCACGTCCGTGTAGTACGACATGAGTGCCAGATGCACACCGACTACGCTCAGCAAGACGGCGACCATTCCCAAGGAAGCGGTGAACTTGCCGAAGATGATGTCGCGATTGCGCCAGGGATGGGCCATCAGAAGTTCGGCGGTGCCTCGGTTCTTCTCTTCCGCCAGCAGGCGCATTGTTATCAATGGCCCGAGAAAGAGGACCAGTTGTCCACAGAACACGAGGAACGGGCTGAGAAAGGCTTCCTCAAGGTCAGGGATGCCGGTCAATCCGAAGGTGGACGGGGACTCGGTCCTCCGGCAGTGCAGGATGAACGTGGCTGCGAACCCGATGCCGGATGTCACCGCGTACACGCCGACGACAACATATCCGATGGGTGTGATGAAGAAGCTGGAGAATTCACGTTTGCATACGGCCCACATGCCCCTCATGACGCGCCTCCTTCCCCACCCGGAGTGGCTTCGCCATCTTGAGATACCGCCTCGATGAACAGATCCTCGAGGGACCGCGTCCGAATCTTCATCTGGTGAAGCTGGAATCCCCCCTGAACCAGAGCGCGTGCGACCGCGCCGCGTATCTCCGGACTGTTCTCCCCATGGACCACATACTGCCCCGTGTTCTCCGCCGTCACGCGATCCACCCCTGGAACGGCCTTGAGTGAACGCAGCAGGGCGTCGAGAGGGCCGTGCGCTTCCACCTCCAGAGCGATCGTGTCGCCGACACCCGCAAGATGCCCGGTCGTGTCCGACGCCACCAGGCGGCCACGATTGATGATGAGCACGCGTTCACATACCAGCGCGGCCTCGGGCAGGATGTGTGTGCTGAGAAGGACTGTGTGATCCGTGGCCAAGTCGCGAATCATCTGGCGAATCTCGATGATCTGTCGGGGGTCCAAGCCCTCCGTTGGCTCGTCAAGAATGAGGACGGGGGGACTACCCAGGAGCGCCTGGGCCAACCCCACGCGCTGGCGGTAGCCCTTGGACAGGTTCTTGATGATGCGCCGTTCCATTCCGCCGAGTCCCGCTCGGTCCATCGCCCGGTCCACTTCGATTCGGCGCGCCCGTCCGCCCAGGCCCTTCACTTCAGCCACATATCCAAGATAGGACGAGACGATCATCTCCGGGTACAGCGGCACGCTCTCGGGCAAGTAGCCGATGCGACGTTTCACCTCGATCGGATTGTCGTCCACATGGTAGCCGGCGATGCGGACACCACCACGGGTTGCGGGGGTGCATCCGGTGATCACTCGCATCGTGGTGGTCTTCCCGGCGCCGTTAGGCCCGAGGAATCCAACGATCTCGCCCCGCTCCACGTCGAACGAGACGTCGTCTACCGCGGCAAGCGCCCCGTAGCACTTGGTAAGGCCTTTCACCTGGATCATATGACAAGCTCCTTGTGATCCTGGGTAGTATGCACTTTACAAAGCCCGATTTTCCAGGGCTCATTTCCATAAATATACGAATTATGCGCACAAGTCAATTGACAAACGGGCAAATATCTGCCATATTTTGGGCAGGTAACAGGCACTAAATGCCGTATTTGGTCCCTCGAGTTGCAGGCGATCCGAAACGACTCCAGCAACCACCGGTAGAATATACTGCGGGAGAGGGACTTAGCACAAGGGCCAAAAAACGCAGCACCTTGGCACGCGATATGCTCAAGTATGCTTGAGGGCGCCGACAACAAGACGGCGAGGTGATTGAGATGATAGTTCAATGCTGTGTATGTAAAAAAGTCCGCCAACGGGACGAATCCTGGCGGGCGCTGGAGCAGGCGCTTCCTGACAAGGCGGCCGTGAGCCACGGGTACTGTCCCGTGTGCGCGGCCAAAGCCTTCGACGAGATTGCCGACTACGTCTCCGCGGCGAACGCCAAGGAGCGCAGCCGTATGTACTCGGCGGCATAGTTCCCAGCCTGACAACCAG
Source organism: bacterium (assembly GCA_024231375.1). The sequence continues at coordinate 15,456 of JAAEQP010001020.1, forward strand.
AGGTCTCTGTCCAACCGGCACCCGGCTCTGGACAGGACCTCTTTCCTCTTCTCCTGTTCGCCCGGACGCCTCCTCCTTGGCGGGGCGCTTCCGGACCCCACGTGAAAGAGAAACCCACCGGCACCGCATCATAGACGCCGGTGGGTTGTATCGCACGAATAGGGTCTAGTACATGCCGCCGCCGGGCGCGCCGCCTGCCTGATCATTGTCATCTTCAGGCATTTCGGCGATCAGCACCTCGGTGGTCAACAGCAAACCGGCCACGCTGGTCGCGTTCTGAAGCGCCGCGCGGGTCACTTTGGTCGGGTCGATGACGCCGGCCTTCAGAAGGTCTTCGTATTCGCCCGTCTCGGCGTTGTAGCCGACAGCGCCCTTCTTGGCCATCACGTTCTGCACGACCATGGCGCCCTCGTCGCCCGCGTTGCTCGCGAGCTGGCGAAGGGGTTCTTCGATGGCGCGCAGGATGATCTTCACGCCAATCGCTTCGTCGCCTTCAAGCTGCAGCTTGGACAGTGCGCCCATGCAGCGAACCAACGCTACGCCGCCGCCCGGCACGATGCCTTCTTCGACAGCCGCGCGGGTCGCGTGCAGCGCATCTTCGACGCGCGCCTTCTTCTCTTTCATCTCGATCTCGGTGGCCGCGCCGACGTTAATGACCGCAACGCCGCCGGCAAGCTTCGCCAGGCGCTCTTGCAGCTTCTCGCGGTCGTAGTCCGACGTGGTCTCTTCGATCTGGCGGCGGATCAGGCTGATCCGGCCCATGATGTCGCCACTGGACCCGGCGCCCTCGACGATGGTCGCGTTGTCTTTGTCGATCACGACGCGCTTCGCGCGGCCGAGGTCGGCAAGGGACAGGTTCTCGAGGTTCATACCGAGGTCTTCGGTGATGGCCTTGCCACCGGTGAGGATGGCGATGTCTTCAAGCATGGCCTTGCGCCGGTCGCCGAATCCCGGCGCCTTCACGGCCGCAGCCTGGAAAGTCCCGCGAATCTTGTTCACCACGAGCGTGGCCAGGGCTTCGCCTTCCACGTCTTCGGCGAGGATAAGGAGCGGCTTGCCGCTCTTGGCGATCTGCTCGAGCAACGGCAGCAGATCCTTCAGCGTCGAGATCTTCTTCTCGTGGATGAGGATGTAGGCGTCCTCAAGGATCGCTTCCATGGCTTCGGAATCCGTCA
>JAAEQP010001021.1 GCA_024231375.1 bacterium
ACCGTGTCGTGCCGCGTTGGATTGTAGAGGCGGTGAAGACTCACGGCCTTGCGCGGACATCCGAAGTCGCAGTGCTCGAAGACGTAACCCTCGATTCCATCCAGCTTGTATTTCCAGCCGGCGTTCAGGGCCGCTCCGTTGAGGTAGGTCTCCACCTCGGCAATGCTGGTCGCATAGGCGAAATCACGTACCTGGGAGATCGGGTCCGCCGGAGGGCTCGGGCAGGTGTCGGAGAGCGCCGACTCGTAGCGCAGCCGGTAGAGCGGCACCAGCGGTGGCGACGACGGAGTCGGCGGCAGATCATTCGTGAACACGAAAATCCTGGCCCCAGGCTTCGTATTCGCGTCGACCAGGATCTTCGGGACGCAGTCCGGACCCTGGCCCACGCAACAGGTTTGACCACTGGGGCAGCAATCCGGAAGGGCTACGTCGGTGCAGAACTCAGGAAACGCGCCGTAGGCCGAAACGGTCGGCCCGGACGTGTTGAACGTCCGGACGGCGCTGAGCAGGAACGTGGAACCGAACTGCGGCACGGTGGTGAGCAC
>JAAEQP010001022.1 GCA_024231375.1 bacterium
ACACTCGCGCAGACGCGTCCCCACGAAGTCCATGGGGAACACAATCTCGTCGATCACGCCGTCGCCATCCAGATCGTCCGCCTGCGACGGGTATTCGCGAATCACGATGCCGCGATGGGTGTCGGTCACCACGAAGTTGCGCGGATTGAAATCCGGCGCGGCATCCTGCAGGCGATCCATCGGCACCACGACCGGCGCGGACGGCTGGTCCTGGCCGCTTGGGTTGATGAGACTCAGGCGCACGCGTTTGGGGAAGGCCGCATCGAACCACGCCTCGGCGTCCGGCACGGTCACGTCGAGCTGACGCGCAATCAGCTCGCCCGCCGCCGCATACGCGCCACGCGCATAGGCCGCTTCGAACTCGGTCCGGTCCAGCGACCCCGCGTTCGCATCCAGGTGCGTCAGCAACGCCGTATGCAGTTCTTCGCGAATCAGGTCCTGGTAGTAGCGGGTAGCCTCGCGGCTCCACAAGAGTTTCTCGGGGTTGTAGAACTCCGTGGGCCGTTTCGACACGTACCACGTTTCCACATCGGACTGTACCCCATCGCCCAGGATGGCTTTGACCGTGTCGATGTAGGCTTGGTTCACCATCAACGCCGCTTCAAGCGCACGGTCGTGGACATCCGTCAGGTCCGGATACCGGCATACCACGCGCCGCGCCTTCGGGTCAGCCTCGTACGTCCGCTCCGGCGTTCCGTCCGCATCCGCGTCATATGTCCACGTTTCGAAATGGCCGTCCGCGTCGCGGTCCAGACTTCCGAGGATGGCGTCGACCTTGTTGTCGAAGTCGTAGTCCACCTTCGTCTCGGCTCGTTCCGCGCCCAGGAGATGAATGCGCCGGTCCACTTCCGAGTAATACAGCTTCATCTTTCCGCTGTAGTCCCCGTCGGTCTCCCACCGCTTGTTGCCTTCCGTCATGGGGTATCCGCCGACGCCCTCCCACCGCTCGTGCAACTTCTCGTACTTGTGCTTCACCTGTACGTTGTTGTCGATCTCGTCCCAACAGAACCGGTTCACCTTCCACGGCGCGGCTTCCATCACCCCGCACAACGTGTCCCACGGCACGTAGGGGCCACACGTCGACCCATCGCGCAGGGTTTCCACGTGCGTCGCGGCCGCTTCCACGTTGACAGGCCCCCTGCAGTTGAAGGAGAAGTCGTAATCTCGCCGGTTCAGCCAATGGGTGTCGTTGTCCACGTCGAAGCTGTACCGCAGGGTCTGCATGACGGGCCCCACCGCGCCGTTGCCGCGCACGGTGATTTCGGCCAGGCCGTCGCCGTCGATATCGTAGTGGGCGAAAGGGTCCTCGAACCGGGGCACGAAATGGCCCTTGGCGAAGTCGAAGTGGTACATGGAGAAGACTTCGTCGCCGTTGAAGTCGGTTTTCCACTGGCACGTGGGCTGCTGGTACTCGTAGTCCTCCGTGTACCACATGCGGTCGTCGTCGCCCACGTCGCGAATCACGATCAGCCCGAAGTACTCCTTGAACCACGCGCCGTTGCGGTAGTAGATGTCCATGCGGTCCGCGTCACCATCGCCGTCGTCGTCCCACCAGTCCAGCACCCGGTCCACCGCACCGTCGCCGTTCCAGTCGGCCACGTAACAGTCATTGTCGTGGTCGGGCCATTGTCCCTCGACCAAGTCGTCATCATCGTCCAATACCCGCACCAGGATCGATTTCTTGGTGTGTTTCTTGTCCGGGTCGAGGTAGGTCACCACGTCCGGGTCGCCGTCCTTGTCGAGGTCCTCGTAGACGCGTTCGCCGGGTTTCGATTGGTTCAACGCATCGCGCAATGCGTCGGGCACGACCGCATCGGGGCCGAGGATTTCCATCAGTTTTGCATGGTTGCGGCTCTCGGCCTCTTCCGACGCC
>JAAEQP010001023.1 GCA_024231375.1 bacterium
CGCCGTCCATCCGGGGTATGCCATCGAGGCGGTCACGTCGCCCAAGGGCCCTGTTCGACAGTACCTGCGACGCACGAACTTCGGAACAGGCGAGATCGGCGTGCAATGGACCGACGACCGGGGCCCGTGGCGCAGTCGCTTGTTCGTATCGCGCGCAGCAGATGTGGTGGTCTATGAAATCTTCCCGCCCCGGAAGGGCGAGGTCCGGTTCCGGATCGACGAGGACCTTGAAGGTTTGGACCGCAGAGACCGGGATGCGTGGCCGCAATTGAAGGACGATTTCCGTGCGCAATTCGCCATCGAATACGCGCGGGGCGACGCCAAGAACGAAGCGTGGCTTACGCTCCGTGGCCATTACAACCCGGAACGCAGCGCGAAGGGGTTTGAAGGCGTTACGCGAATCGTGGCGCAGGGCGGCACTGTCCGCGTCCGCGACGACGAAGTCCGCGTCCGCGGGGCGTCATCCATCGTCGTCGTGACGCGCCTGTCCCGGTTGGAAGACTATGCCGACTCCAGGCTCGCCGAGGTCCAACAAGACATCGAGAAACTCGACGCCGATTACGATGCACTTCTCAGCGATCATGCCGCGTTGCACACGGCCATGTACGACCGCGTGCGTCTTGACCTCAACGTAGGCGAGGCGCGGTACTTGAGCGTGGAAGCCCTGATCCGCGAGC
>JAAEQP010001024.1 GCA_024231375.1 bacterium
AAGGGCCAGTTCGATTTCTCGGGCACGGATCCGCAGATCGACCGCGTGGTGGACGAAGGTCTGAATCTCGAGGTCATGTTCCCCTTCCCGTCCAGCGACTGGACGACCACGGCGGACATGGCCGCCATCCGAAAGGCCGAATCGAACCAGTACAGGCATCGGGTCATGCGATACGCATGTGCTCCGAACAACGAAGAGGATTTCCGCAACTACATCACGCGTAGTGTGCAGCAGTATCGTGACCGTATTCGGTATTTCCAGGTGTTCAACGAACCGGTCTACACGCATTACTCTCTGCCGCAACGTCTGGGATACGAGGTATCCGACTACATTCGCTGGCTGAACATCGCCGCCGATGCGATACGGACTGAACGCGAGGACGCGGTCGTCGTGGGCGGGATGGGGATCTGGGCTTCCAGCAGTTGGACCCACGATTTTGTCGAGGCCGGCGGGCTTGCCAAAGTCGATATCCTCGACCTGCACAATTACCCGGTGACTGCCGACCCCGAAAGCTACGAGCCCGACATGGCCGAACTGGCGCGGATGATGCGAGAGCGCGACGAAGTGCGGCCCATGTGGCTCACGGAGTACGGATGCTATGGAGACGACGACCCACATCGGACGCCGCAGAAGGTGGGCGACGCGGCCATGAGCAGAAGTGTGTGGCCCAGTGAACGCGACGCCGCCCAGGCACTGGTGCAATCGGCGGCCGCATTCTGCACGCACGGCCTCCGCAAGATCTTCCTGCACGCCGGCTCTTGCGGTCCGATCAACGGTTCGAGCGCAGGGGGCGTGTTCTTCGAGTACGGCGGCACGCCCCGCAAGATGCTCCCCGCCGTATCGGCATTCTCGCGCCTGGTAGACGCCGATTTCGAACCGGTTGACACGGGCCCTCAACCGGCAGACAGACGCGTGTATGTATTCAAGGTCAAACGGGGTGTCCTCGCCATTGCCTGGACGCGCGAGGAGAAGCCTGTTCGTGTGACAGCAAGTAGCGACATCACCGTCATGGATCTCATGGGCAATACACTCAAAGAACGTGAGGTCGATCTGACGGCCACCCCCGTGTACTTCCTGACCAGTACGCTGGCACCCGAGGAGTTGAAGAGTATCTTGTCCAAGCGGCGATGAGGCCTGCCTCAGACCAACGGGCTGGTCTGCCATTTGGTATACTCGACGGTTCCCGTTCACGACGATTTTATCGCACTGATTGAGCGGGTGCAATGACGTCTATAGCGAGAGAGAAAGCGATCAATGCGTGGCGGGCAAGAGAGTGGGAGGTGGGAGGCCTTGCCAATGAGCGAAGAGCGATTCTTGCATAAACTGCATCAGGCCGCGACCGGTCTGTTCGCAGGTCGCGATCGCCGTCCAAATGCACTCGCTCCATGCGCGACCTTTTTCGCTGCGCGTGCCTTGCGTGATTCTCCGGTCGACAACCACGAACCGGATTGCCTGTTCGGCCAGATTGTTGGTCGGGTCGATACCGGGCGTGGTGATGAACTCGAAGAACGCGTCGCCGT
>JAAEQP010001025.1 GCA_024231375.1 bacterium
GGCGAGGGCGCCGGTCCCACACCTCCAGACAGTCGGCGGGCAGCAAGGGACGTTGCTGGGCGAACGAGATCTTCACCTCGTCTAGGGCGCCAGACGACTGCGCCTCCTGCCGTTGGTTGCGGCTACGCTTCGCTAGGCCATCCGTGTAATCCGTGGTCAACACTCCGCCCCGCCCTGGTTCCCCTCCCCCACGCCGCACCTTTCCGCTACAATAGCCTTCGAAACGAAACGGGGGACAACCATGAACACACAATACAACCGGCGAACGTTTCTGGCGCGGATCGGCATGGGCGCGGCAGCCGCGGCAGGCTGCGCGCGAAGCCAGGCAACACGCGGACCGGAGCGGCCGAACGTCGTATTCATCCTGGTCGATGATATGGGTTGGCGGGACTGCGGGTTCAACGGCAGCGACTTCTACGAAACCCCGAACCTGGACCGCCTGGCGCGGGACAGCATGAACTTCACAAACGCCTACGCGGCAAGTCCGGTGTGTTCACCCACGCGGGCGGCGTTGATGACGGGCAAGCATCCGGCACGCATCGGCATCACGGACTGGATCCCCGGCGAGAACCGGTCGGAGAAGCTCGTCACGGCACCCAACGTGCATCAGATGGCGCTGGAAGAGACGACGCTCGCCGAGGCGTTCAAGGCGGCGGGCTATGCCACGTGCCACGTGGGGAAATGGCATCTCGGCGGCGAAGCGTTCTACCCGGAACACCAAGGGTTCGACGTGAACATCGGTGGCACCCACGCGGGATCGCCTCGGGGCGGGTATTTCCATCCCTTCTCCATCGACACGCTGCCGCCCACCAAACCCGGCGATCATCTGCCGGCCGTGTTGACGGACCACGCGCTGAACTGGTTGGACTCGGTCCAGGGCACCCCCTTCTTCCTCTACCTGAGCTTCTACTCGGTTCATTCACCGGTCCAGGGTCGGAAAGACCTGGTCGCGAAGTACAAGGAGAAACTCAAGACTCTGCCGCCGGAGGATGGTCCCGAATTCGAACCGGAAGGCGGTGATTCACGCAACAAGACGCGTCAGGACCATCCCGCGTTTGCGGCCATGGTGGAAGCCATGGACGAGCAGGTCGGCCGCGTGCTGGCCAAGCTGCGCGAAGAGGGCATCGAAGACAATACGGTGGTGGTGTTCACGTCGGACAACGGCGGGCAATCGGTCCTCCACAACAAACGGTCGAAGCCGTGGGGATCGAACCGTCCCTTGCGCGCAGGCAAAGGCTGGTGCTACGAAGGCGGTGTCCGCGAACCCTTGCTGGTTCGTTGGCCCGGCGTGACGCGGCGCGGCAGTGCGTGCAGCGAACCGGTCGTGACCATGGATTTCTACCCCACGCTGTTGGACATGGCAGGACTGCCACCGCGGCCCGAACAACATATGGACGGCCTCAGCCTGACAACCCTGCTCCGCAATCCACGAAGCACGCTCGACCGCGATGCGCTGTATTGGCATTACCCCCACTACCATGGGTCGGGGCATCGTCCGTCGGGTGCAATCCGCAGAGACAACTGGAAACTGATCGAGTTCTTCGAGGTCATGCGCGTGGAGTTGTACGACCTTGAGAAGGATCCCGGCGAGGCCAAGGATTTGGCGGCAGCGCATCCGGACTTGGCGGTGGAGTTGCGGGAAATGCTGCATGCTTGGCGTGACGAAGTCGGCGCGAAGATGCCGGAGCCGAATCCCGCGTTCGAGCAATAGCCTTGGACCGCATCCGCGCTGGGACTATAATCGCCCTGGTTACTCGGAACGCACGGGGGACACAAATCATGACAGGTCTGGTCTGAATGAAACTCTTCTCGAAGCGACTGCGATCCAATCTCATTGCCTTGGCCCTTGGTCTCTTCCTGTCCTTGGTATTTCTGGTCCTGGTGGAGCTCTTGTTCGCTGGCATCAACAACCGCAACGAGGCACCGTACAAGACGGTCCAGACACCCCCGAGAAGCTTCATCGACTTCGACTACCGTCTCGCCTACCGCCCGAGACCCAACACAGAGGTGACGGTACGCCGCACGTGCTACGACGAAGTCATCTACGAAGCCCGGTACACCTTTGACGAACACAGCCGGCGCGTGACGCCCGCCGCGGCGGGACGGGAAGGAAAGGACTTCGTCGCCTTCTTCGGCGACTCCTTCACCGTTGGTTTTGGCGTGAACGATGATGAGACGTTGCCAAACCAGGTGGCCCTGCGCGCCTCGGACCGCAACGTGGTCAACTTCGGCTTCGATGGATATGGTCCCCAGCAGGCATTGGTCCAGATGACCGACCCGTCGCTTGAAGAACGGCTTCCCCAAGGGAAAGGTATCGGCATCTACGTGCTCCTCCCACGCCACGTGCGGCGGGCCGTCGGTTCCATGCACTTGCTCACAACCCACGGCCGGCATTTCCCCCTGTTCGTGCCGGACGGTGAGGGCGGCTTGGTCCGAAAAGGAAGCTTCCATTCAGAGAAGTACCGGCTGGTCCGCTTCTACGACTATCTGGCCCGGGAACAGATGATCCAGTACTTCCACGTCGATTTCCCCGTCCGCATGAAGGCGGTCCACATCGCCCATGCGGTGAAGATGATCGAAGAGACGCGCGACGCCTTCGAGGCCCGTTACGGCGACGGCACGTTCCACGTGCTCCTGTACCCGGACTGCAAGGAACTGGAGGTGGCCCCCTCCGCGCTCGTGAAGGCCCTTGCCGAAAGCAACCTCCAGACGCTGGACTACTCGGTGCGTGTGGACCTCGACGAGGAGGGCCTGTTCATCCCGAGGGACGGACATCCCGCTCCCCCACTCCACGCCCGCGTTGCGGAATGGTTGGGGGAGGATCTGGGTTTGGGCGAGGAGTGAGAAGATAAGGATGGCCGACACGGAGGTCGGCCCTACCCCGTCGCTGCGTATGCACTGCGGTGACCCCATGAACGGAGCAACCCCGTGGTGGCGGCGCGCTGCTGCGCGCCCGGTTCCGCGGAGCGGAGCCGTACCCCGTCGCTGCGCGCACACTGGGACGCGCTTGACCTGCCGCGGCTTGATCGGCCACTCTGTTTGTCCGTGGGATGCGACGGCCTTGGGGGGCCCGCCGCGGCGACGCAGCTTTCCACTGAACGGAGCAATGTACCATGAACCGACTTCTTCTGTGTTTCCATGCAGTCGTGGCGATGGTGGCATTCGGGTCGGCGGCCGTGCAGCCCGCGGAGAATCTGTGGCCCGATCCGGGGTTCGAACAGACAGGCACGGCAGGCGACGCCCATTCCGGCGAACGCGCGGGCCATATCCTGGTGAAGGCAGAGCAGCACTGGAGAGCGCTAGGGAGCACGTTCCCGGTCGAACCCTATGCCACGTACCGCGCCACGGCTTGGGCCAAAGCCACGATTGAGTCCGGTGCCGCAACCGCCCTCTACGCCTACCAGTGGGATTCCTATATCTGGGCATTCACGTCGTCCGCACGGATCCCAGACGGCGAAGACTGGACACAGGTGACCACGACGTTCCGGTCGCCCACGGACAGCATCTTCTTCCACCCCTTGGCCATCTGGGATGCGGCGAACACGGAAGCCTGGGTCGACGATCTGGTCATCGAACGCGTCATGTCGCCTGAGGAGACCATCGCGGCGCTGGAGAAGCAGGACGCGGTGCAGGGCCACGACGCGCGCCTGCTGGCCCGGTGGTACGTCGAGCACGGAGATGTGGACAAGGCCCGCGCCATGCTGACCACGGTGACGGACCACAACGTGCGCGCGGACATCGCGTGCGTCATTGGGTTGGCCACGGACGATCCGGCGCTGCGCACGGAGATGGCGATTGCTATGCTAGGGAACGGCGCGGCGGGGAAAGGCAAAGGCCCCCAACGGCTGTGGGAAGTTGTAGGTGGCATCGAGTCCGCGGACCCACTGGTGATGCTGGCCGAGGCGGTGCCGAACCACCTGGACAACCCGACAGTCCTCGACGGATTCAGCGCATTCGCGAAGTTCTGCCGCGACCGGCGAGACAACGGGATCATTGCCCCGTTCCACGAGCGATTCGCGGCGTTTGGAGCCTTCCGCGATTCGGTTCAGACGATCGCAGTCAATCTCGGCGACCAAGCCAGCGGCAATGCCGCGCTGGCATCGCTGAAGGAGGCGGCCAGGACCTGGGAGACAGCTGTGCGAGCCGAACGCGCCCGGTTGGGGGCCTGCCGCGTGGCCATCGGTGGACGGGACTTGGCGCTCGACACGCACGTCATCGTGACGGCCGTGGAGCCTACGCCCCAGGAAACCACCGCATCCCGCGACCTGCAGATGCACCTGGAACGCATCACGGGCCACATGATTCCCATCGTGCCGGATGCGGACTGCGCCGGTAAGGCCTGCATCAGCATCGGCAGAAACGCCTTCACCGACTCGCTCGCGTTGCACATCAATTACGACGTCCTCGGCGCGGAAGGCATCCATATTGCTACCAAGGGCCGAAACCTGGTGCTGACCGGCAACAAGCGCGGTGTCCTCTATGCCACGTACGTGTTCCTGGAGGACTACTTGGGATGCCGGTGGTTCACGTCCGACTGCGCCACGTGGCCGACCGACGGCGTTATCGCTGTCGACAACCTGGACGTCCGGTACGTGCCGCCCTTCGAATACCGCGACACGGATTATCCGAAGTGCCGGGCGCCGGAGTTCGGCGTGCGGAACCGGTTGAACGGCAAGTACGCCCAGGCCACCGAAGCGTGGGGCGGCAAGGTGGACTACAAAGGCTTCGTGCATACCTTCCACAACCTCGTGCCGACGGACCAGTACTTCGCGACCCATCCCGAGTACTTCTCCGAGATCGGCGGGAATCGAGTCCACGAACGCACGCAACTCTGCCTTACCAACCCCGACGCGTTGCGCATCGCCACCGCGAGCGTGTTGCGGTGGATCGAGGAATCGCCGAGCGCGTCCATCGTTTCCGTATCTCAGAACGACTGCCGCGGCTATTGCACATGCACCGCGTGTGCGGCGCTGGCTGAGAAGGAAGGATCCGAAAGCGGACCCCTGGTGCATTTCGTGAACGCCATCGCCGACGTGGTGGCCGAGAAACATCCGGACGTCATCATCGACACCCTCGCCTACCAATACACGCGGAAGCCGCCGAAGCACGTGCGGCCCCGTCCGAACGTGGCCATCCGCCTGTGCAGCATCGAGTGCGAATTCAACCGTCCCCTGGCCACGTCGTCGGTGAATTCCAGTTTTGTGGAAGACATCAAGGGGTGGAACGCCATCTGCGACCGGCTCCACATCTGGGATTACGTCATCAACTACGCCCACTGCGTACAGCCCTTCCCCAATTTCGATGTGCTGAAGCCGAACATCCAGTTCTTCCGCGACCATGGCGTGACGGGCATCTACGAAGAGGCCAACTACTTCTCCCGGGGCGGAGAACTCGCCGAGCTTCGTACCTACGTCATGGCCAAGCTGCTGTGGGATCCCGAGTACGACGTGGACACAGCCGTCGACGAGTTCTGCAAGGCCTACTACGGCAAGGCGTGGCACTTTGTCCGCGCCTACTTCGACGACATCCACCGGCTGGCTGTGGCGGACCCGGGCTTCCACATGCACATCTGGGCGGGACAGGACGGACCATTCCAGACTGACGAGGCCCTCGCCGTCTATCGCAACCTCTTCGACCGCGCCGAGGCGTTGGTGCAGGACGATCCGGTGCGCCTGCACCGCGTACAGGTGGCACGATTGCCCATCATGTACACGCAACTGGCCAAGGGAGCGGGGGCCTATTGCTCGCTGGAGGATGATGCGCTGGTGCCTACCGTGTCCGGCATCAACATGGAAGGCCTCTCGGCCCGGTTCGGGGCCATCGCCAAGAAGGAGGGGATGAGGAGCGTGTCCGAAGGCTCCGGTCCGATCGACTTGGTGGACTCGTGGCTAGAGACGGTCAACCGGCCCCTTGAGAGGCTTCCGGTCGTTCGACTGAAGAGCCCGGCGGGTCTCGAGGCGGTCGTTGTGCCCGGACTGGGAGGCCGTATTCTCAGCCTGAAGGCAGACGGCGACGAGATGATGATGGTAGTCGCGGACGAGCGCGGCGTCGAACCTCGAACCGGCGGGTACAAGGAATTCAGCGAGTTCGGGTACCGGTCGCCGGGCTGGATCGAACCCTATGCGGTCGTGGAGCAGGGCGAAAGGTTCGTGGTGCTCGAGGCGGCGCTTAACAACGGACTGAAACTGAATCGGCGGTATGAGTTGGATACCGAACGCCCGGTGCTCCGCGTGGCGACAGTCCTGACAAACACCACGGAGGCCTCGAAATCCACGTGTTTGCGGGTGCATCCGTGTTTCCGGTTGCTGAATGCCGCTGGCGCTACCTTGCGCCTGGGCACGGGCCCGGATGCGCAGACGCTTCCGCTTGACGAGGGAGTCGAGCGCGAGCGCGAGTTGATCGTCCCCGCCAACGAGATGCCGGGCGCCGAATGGGCCTTCACTGACGCGGGCACTGGACGGACTGTGGTGTCACGATTCATGGCGGACCAGATGGACACCTGCTACTTCAACTGGAACGGCCCGAATCAGCGGGCCAATCTGGAGTTGTGGTCGAAGAAGCAAGAGCTTGCGCCGGGCGGGAGCCTTCGGCTTGATCACGAATATGAGATTCAATAGGGTGAAGCCTGTGGGGAGAACGGAAGGAAGCGAAGACGGATCTCCCGACGCGTATATGCGTCGTTACAGGTCTTATGCGTGCTATATACCCCGTGATGATGGCCTATACGCTTTTATGTAGGTTTTGTTTGACTCGTATTAATCTGCCTTTGACTTCAATTTGGCGATAAACTTTGGATATTAGATGACACCCTAAGGAAGCACTTGACGCTATATAGCGTCATCTATATTGCATTGACGGCCTTTTGGTCACTTTTCGCGCCAATAGACACATAGGAGCCTGCCTGTCATGAGCGACGATAACAAGCCCTGTTGTTGCGGAGGATCGTGCGAGCCAAAGCGGGACCCCTCACCGTCGGGCCTGAACCGACGTGACTTCATCCAGCGCGCTGCCCTACTCGCGGGAACCGCAGGCGTACTTGCCGGTGCCACTCCGTCGGGAGCCGCGCCAGCGGGTGTGTCGTCGTCGGACGCGCAGCAACTCGACGCGGCGATTCGGCAAGCCTACAAAGGTACGTCAAAGTACCCACGCGCCATTGATCGCAACTACAACGGACCCTATGCAGGGGCGCAACTGAACCGCGTCGCCTTCCCCATCGGCGGCATCGGAGCGGGCATGTTCTGCCTGGAGGGCACGGGAGCCATTTCCCACATGTCGGTGCGCAACCGGATGGAGTTCTTTCACGAACCGTGCTCCTTCGCGGCGGTGTGCGTCAAAGGCGAACCCAACGTGGCCCGCGTCCTCGAAGGGCCCATCCCGGACTGGAAGTTCTTCGGTCAGGGTGGAACGGGAAACGGCAGCGCCGGCTCGGCCTACGGGTTTCCGCGGTTTCGGGAGGCGGGATTTCTCGCACGCTTCCCCTTCGCCACGGTTGACTTGCGGGACGAAGCGCTGCCCTTGGATGTCGCCATCACGGGGTGGAGTCCTTTCACACCGGGAGAAGCAGATGATTCGAGTTTGCCCGTAGGCGCACTGGAATACACCTTCACGAACACGTCAAAGGAGAAGGTTGAAGCGGTCTTTTCCTTCAACACGAAGAACTTCGTGGGCGGATCGGGCAGCCAGGGCATCGACGCATTCCCGAACGGATTTCAGTTGTGGAACGACGGGGATCCCAAGGACGCGTGTTCGTTTGCGGTGTTCGTGGATTCGGACGAGGTAGTGGTCGATCACTGTTGGTTTAAGGGCGGTTGGTGGGATTCCATGACGCTCGCCTGGCGCAATGTGGAGGAAGGGGTCCTCATGGACAACCCTCCGCAGAAAGGCAAGTCGCCGGGCGCATCGCTGTCCGTCCCCTTTGCGTTGGGAGCGGGGCAGACCCGCACGATCCGCCTCATGACGGCGTGGTACGCAGGAAACACCAACCTGCGGGTCGGAAAGACGGCGCCCACAGCAGTATCGAGGATGAATTCGACTGGCACGGCAGAAGGCCAGCAGCCGGTTTCGGGTTTCCTGGGCGAACGACTGGTCAACACGTTCGACCCCAGCGGCGATAGCGCAGCGGGCACGCTCACGTCCCCTACGTTCAAGATCAAGGATGACTTCATCCACTTCCTCATCGCGGGGGGCACAAAGGAGCGGTCGGTTTCGCTGCAGTTGCTCATTGACGGCAAGGTCGAGGCGATGGCCCACGGCGAGGACACGGAGACGCTGAAGTGGGCATCGTGGGCGACGAAGGAACTGCGGGGCAAGAAGGCCGCCATCCGCATCGTGGACGACGGTACGGGGCCGTGGAGCCATATCTGCATCGACAACATCATCTTCAGCGACGCTCCCATCGCGGAGTTGACGCAACAGGGCAGCAACGATCTGAAGTCTGGCGCGGACGCCACGGTGTTCGAGGACTTCGAATCGCGGGTGTTGAACGGATGGGACCGGGAGAGCCCGCACGCAGCCAGGGACGAGGAGGCCCCCGTATCGGATTATCATCGCCCGTGGTACGTGTCGCGGTTCGAAAACGTGGGCGATGTGGTGGCCTACTGGAAGAAGCACTACGGCAGCCTCCGCAAACGGAGCACGCTCTTCCGCGACGCCTTCTACGACTCCACGTTGCCACCGGAGGTCATCGAGGCCGTCGCCGCGAACCTGACGATTCTGAAATCGCCGACCGTGATGCGCCAAACCGACGGCCGTCTGTGGTGCTGGGAAGGCTGCTCAGACAACAGCGGCTGCTGCCACGGCAGTTGCACACACGTGTGGAACTACGCCCAGGCCATTGCCCATCTCTTCCCCGACCTGGAACGGACCTTGCGCCACACGGAGTACACCGAAGGCCTGTTCGAGGACGGCCAGCAGGCGTTTCGGGTGAACCTGCCCATCTCTCCTGGAGGCACATCCTCGAACGCCTCGGACGGGCAACTCGGCGGCATCATGAAGATGTACCGCGAGTGGCGTGCCAGCGGCGACACGGATTGGCTGCGTGGCTACTGGCCGCAGATGAAGCTGGCCCTCGACTACATGATCGCCGCATGGGACCCGCGCGAGACCGGGCTGCTTGAAGAGAGCCATCACAACACGTACGACATCAACTATTTCGGTCCGGACGGCCATTGCGGCAGCTTCTACTTGGGCGCCCTGACCGCCTTCGTCAAGATGGGCGAGGCCCTGGACGAAGACGTATCCCGCTACCGCACCGTGCGCGACAAAGGAGTCGTGCGGCTCGAGGGCGAGCTGTTCGATGGGGAGTACTTCATCCAGCGGATCATGAAGGACGGGTTGAACCACCCGCCCGGAAAGCTCGACGTGGACGGGAGCGGACCCGGGTACCGGTCGGTCATCGAACTGTTGAACGAACAGGGGCCCAAGTACCAATACGGCACGGGGTGTCTGTCGGACGGCATCCTCGGCCTGTGGATGGCGCGGGTGTGCGGCATCGAGGACGACATCGTCGACGCCGACAAGGTACGCAGCAACCTGGAATCCATCCACAAGTACAACCTGAAACCCGATCTCAGCGCCCACGCCAACCCGCAACGGCCCAGCTACGCCATGGGCAACGACGGCGGCTTGCTGCTCTGCACGTGGCCGAAAGGCGGCGCATTGGCCATCCCCTTCGTCTACAGCGACGAGGTGTGGACGGGCATCGAGTACCAGGTGGCGTCCCATCTCATGCTCGAAGGCATGGTCGAGGAAGGGTTGGACATCGTGCGCGCCTGCCGCGACCGCTACGACGGCGTGCGCCGCAACCCCTTCAATGAATACGAATGCGGCCATTGGTACGCGCGGGCCATGTCGAGCTACGGCCTGCTCCAAGGCCTGACGGGCGCCCGCTACGACGCCGTCGACAAGACGCTCTACATCGACTCGAAGGTCGGCGACTTCCGGAGTTTCGTCAGCACGGCCACCGGGTTTGGCACGGTGGGTCTGAAGAATGGCAAGCCATTCTTCGACGTGAAGCACGGGGCCGTTGATGTGAAACGGTTCGTGGTCTCTGGCGAGGAGGTGGCCGTCTGACGGGGATGTGAGGCCTTGATGGCTCTGCTGCAAGACGCGGTTTGCCAAGAAGAGCTACTCTCGTTGCGCCAACTCCGAAGGAGGAAGGAGTGCTCCGGTTGCCCAAGCTTGAAGGGCTTGTGGTAGAATTTACCCAGTACAAGCTAGGAGCCAAACCGATGACCTACAAAGGACGTGTGAAGAACGGCGCGGTTGTTCTCGACGATCCCGTAGATTTGCCGGAGGGAGCGCTGGTGAAGGTTGACGTCTTCACGATTCCGGCGGAATCCGAAGGCGAAGCAATGCCGAGCCTGGCGGAAACATTGGCGCCTTTCATTGGGAAGGCGGTGGGGCTCCCAGAAGACGCGGCTGAGAACCACGACCATTATCTGTACGGGACGCCGAAGAAATGAATCGCGTTTTCGCGGACACGGCTTTCTACATTGCGCTGCTAAACCCGCACGACAATCTACACGAGATGGCCCACGAAGCCAGCCGGACCTATCGAGGGTATGTCATAACCACGGAATATGTCTTGGTCGAGTTAGCCAGTCATTTCAGTTCCAAGGCAAACCGGCTCATGTTCTCTCGATTTCTGAAGAACATGGAGGCACAGCCAAACACAATAATACAATACGCTTCACGTGAACTTTTCCATCGAGGTATGGAGTTGTACGAAAAGCGCGCCGATAAAGACTGGTCGCTGGTTGATTGTATTTCATTCGTCTTGATGGAGCAGGAAGGGATTCAGGACGCGTTTACTGCCGATCACCATTTTGGACAAGCCGGGTTCAATGTCCTGCTCAACCGATAACTGCTGTTGTTACCTCGCGCACAGTGGGTTGTGCGTCCTGAAAACTGACTGATCCCCATTATCAAACCTCAAGCTGCCCCCTTCTCGTGGCGATGCTGTAGCCCCAACCCTCTGCTCTCGGCTATTTAGATCCAAGATTTCTGTATTCACCCACCCCGAATTTATTGACAACCCGCAGGAAATGAGGTATCCTTTTACTGAAGATAGTTTCAGCTTCCGTGCGATGAGGATTCGAGGTGGGGAACCTTCTTCATGCGGGGAAAGAGGGTTCCCCTGCTGTGTCTCGCGGGTCCTTTCAGGACCGAGGAAGAGATGAATGAATCGACGAGCGCTTTGGATAGTATCGCCCGGTGCAGACCAAGGCCCCTCTTCGTTTGTAGTGCGGCCTTTAGGCCGTTCTTGCTGGCCGGCACAAGCGAAGAACGCCCTGAAGGGCGCACTACGAACCCGGACGCGGGCTATGGATGGCTTCAACGCGCCGGGCTCTCTTCTACGAGTAATCTACCGGCGATTTTCAAGGATCTCCGCAGAAGGATAACGCGTTGCAGCGCAGGGTATTACATGTCGACATGGACGCATTCTTCGCGTCGGTGGAACAGGTGCTGAACCCGGCGTTGATGGGTAAGGCGCTGATTATCGGCGGGGAAAAGTCGGACAAGCGGGGCGTGGTGTGTACGGCCTCATACGAAGCACGCAAATTCGGGGTCCATTCGGCCATGCCCCTGGCCCAGGCCAAGCGTTTGTGTCCCCACGGCATCTTTATGCGAGGCCATTTTGAACACTACCGGGAAGCCTCGGAAAAGATGCACGCCGTGCTCGATACGGTGTCGCCCCACGTCGAAATGGCCTCCATCGACGAGGCCTACGTCGATGTGTCGGGGTCGCAACGCCTGTTTGGCGGTGATGCGGCTATCGCGGACTACATCAAGACCCGCATTTTCGAGGATACCCAGCTTGCCTGCACCGTTGCCATCGCCCCGAACAAGCTGATTGCGAAAGTCGGGTCGGATGAGGCGAAACCGGATGGCTATCTCTGTGTGGGAGCGGGGGAGGAGGCCGCATTTCTGAGGCCGCTTGTGTTGAAGAAACTGCCCGGTGTGGGGCCGCGTACCCGGGAGTTGCTGGAGTCCATGGGCGTGCTCACCGTGGGTGGTCTGGCCGATGTGCCGCTACAGACCCTTATTCAGGCCTTCGGCCCTGGCGGCTACGGACTTCAACGGGCAGCCCAGGGCATTTCGACCTCGGAAGTTGTGCCCAACGGCGTCCCAAAATCCATCAGCCGCGAAACGACGTTTGAGGAAGACCTGTTTGACTGGCAACGGGTGGAGCAAACCCTCATTTACCTGGCGGAACGGGCCA
>JAAEQP010001026.1 GCA_024231375.1 bacterium
CTACACGGCCATCACGACGGGACACGGTGGGTTCGTGCCCGAGAAGCGCATCACCATCGCCCTGGCGAAATGGCGATTGGACGGGTTCGTGTCGTTGGATGCCGCCGAGACACCCGGCACAGTCGAAACCGTGCCACTGACGCTATCCGGCGGCCCTCTCACGGTCAACGCAAAGGTAGACGGCGCACTCACCGTGGCCGTGCTCGACGCGTCGGGCACGCCGCTTCCTGGCTATGGCCACGACGAAGCCCGCGTCGTGACCGGCGACTCGGTCCGGCACGCGGCATCCTGGAAAGAACACGACACACCGCCCGCGGATACGCCCGTGCGCCTCCAGTTCCGCATGACCAACGTCCAACTCTTCAGTTACACCGTCGCGGCGGATTAATCACCAGAACCACCCCGTTCTTCCCATCCGTGAAATCAGTGACATCCGTGGTTTGAAAGAGACCGTTAGTCCGGCATATCCCCGAGGGCACGCAGAAGCGTGCCCCTACCACGGTGCCGCTCCGTTCATGCAGTCACTCCGATGTCCACAGGAAGGAGAAGGACCGCGTGTCTCGAACTCGTAACCAGAGGTCACCCCTTCCCCTGCTGGAACACCTCCGGTGAAGGATACGATTGGCAGGCGGGTTCGCAAGCGGCGGGGAGCATCATTGCCCCACGTCGACCTGGTGGCTTCGGCCATCCCGGTCGCGGTGGGACTGATACCCTCGAGTGGTGCGTCGCTGGACGATGCTGTCACCGGGAGGTGCTGTCGTGGGCGAAGGTGACGAGGCGCTCGTCCGCCGAGCCAAGGACGGCGACTTCGAGGCTTTCGAGGAGCTTGTGAGGCGACACGAGCGCCGGCTCTATGCGCTGGCGCGGAGCATCGTGCGCAGCGCCGAGGACGCCGAGGACGTGGTGCAGACCGCGTTCCTCACGGCGCTGGAGCGGCTGGGGGACCTGCGGGATGAGGTCTCCTTCGGCCCCTGGGTGCGGCGCA
>JAAEQP010001027.1 GCA_024231375.1 bacterium
GCCGAAGACCCGTCCGAAATGCACAACCGCTACGCCGACCCGAAGTACAAGGAAACCGTCGCCGCCCTGAAGGACCAACTGAAGAAGCTCCGCGAAGACCTCGACGAAACCGACGAGAACTATCCGAAGATCGCCAAGATCATCGAGGACAACTGGGACAAGTAGCACGCATTCCAAACGGTTCTTCTGTTGCTCGACGATGGTTGCGCGCCTGCCGTTTTGGGTGTGTGCCTGTTTGCCCGGCCTTCATCGGGAGTCTTGGCTGTGTGTCAAGCAAACGATGAACTCGGGCGTGGGCACTTCGGGGTTCAGGCCGACGCGGGTCAGGCTGAAGTCATAGCGAACTGGGTCGTCGGGACTGACAGCGGCGAAGGCTCGCGTTATCTCCAATACGGTTCGGCCATCGGCGGCGTTGCGCCTGGTCAGGCCCAACGCGAGGGCGATGCGATGCATGTGGACATCCACGGGCACGAGGGGCAGCCGCGGCGATATGTCGCTATCCCAGCCGCCCGGGTCCACCTCGTCCCGGCGGACAAGCCAGCGCAGCATGAGGTGAAGACGCTTACACGCACTGCCACGGGCAGGGTCCGCCAGAACCCTCGAACCAGGGGCGAACGCGGATAGCTCCATCACCAGGCCTGTCAGAGCGCCGACGATCGTATCGTCGCCGGGTGCAATCTTGCCCGCCAGGCACTCACCGAGC
>JAAEQP010001028.1 GCA_024231375.1 bacterium
CTGCCGCGCGGAGAAGGTTACTCACTTCAACGGGAGCGTAGCCAACTTTGAGCAGAAGCTGGAGGAGTGGCGCGACCCCGACTTCATGCGCGAGCCGCCGGTTCCCGTCGAAGCCCTTGCCGGGCGACGGGTGCTCCAACTTCCGGAGACATGGGCCTTCAAGCCCGATCCGGACAACGCCGGGGAAAACGAAGTCTGGTTCCGCGGACCGCCCGATGCGAGTTGGAAGCCCCTGTCGATCCATCAGGTTTGGGAAGAGCAGGGGTACGATCCGTACGACGGCTACGCGTGGTACACGGTGGCGATCGACGTGCCCGAGATTGCCGAGACGACCTTGTGGCTTCTCTTCGAGGCGGTCGACGAGACCTTCGAACTGTGGGTCAACGGGGAACCTGCCGGAAAGAGCAAAGGCGACCCCGCGTTGTTGTGGGACAGACCCGTGGGGCTGGACGTCACCGGCAAGCTGAAGCCTGGCCAGAAGAACCGGATCACGGTGCGCGTTCGTGACGCCGGTCTCGCGGGCGGCATCTGGAAACCCGTGTGGGTCACGGCAAGCGATTCCTGAACCGGCATCGCAGGTCGCGCTAATTCAACGGCGGCGATGTGGGTCCCGCGGTGGAGCCGTCGTTGGTGAATCGGATGAGGCCGGAATCGTCGACGAAGTACTGCCGATATCCCGTTCTACCCGGTGCGCTCGGCTGCCCGAGGCACACGTACCCCGGTGTTGCAGCCCCCGTGCCTGCCGTGACGGTGACGGTGAACACGTATCCCAGCTTCACGCCATCCGCCAGGATGGGGTCGATGAAGGGCGGGCTGACGTTGGCGCCGTCGGGGTTGGCCAGTTGGGGCAGGGTCCCGTAGTCGCCTTCTCCGTCGGTGTTGGCATCCGCGAACGCGGCGGTCTGGAACGCGATCTGGCCCGTCGAGATGGTGCGCATGGCCGATGCGGCGGCTGCCTCGTTGGCGCTCATGCGCGACCGCAACAGATTCGCCACCGCGATCGCAGCGATGATGCCGATGAGCGCAACGACGATCATCAGTTCAATGAGAGTAAATCCTCTTGAAGGCCGACCCATGAACACTCCTCTCCGTCCGTGTGGACGACACGCTTCGGATCATCCCGGGGAAAGGCCGCGGTCCAGCCCGGCGAGCCTCCCACCGCCCCGGGGCAAAGGTGGGCCATTCTAGGCGTCCGCCGGGGGGCACTGTCAAACGCGGAGGGGGGACCGCTGAGGGCAATCCCAGTTCGGGAGTCAGACGCCATCTGGGAGGGCGCAAGACCCCTCAGGTGCAAACCGGACGTAGTTTACATTTTAGACCGGGGACGTTGTTTGCATCTATTGGTTTCATTTGGTGTGCCATTTTCGGCTAGGCTCAATCTTC
>JAAEQP010001029.1 GCA_024231375.1 bacterium
AACTATACCGTGAGGCCGGGATAACTTCGGTCCAGGACAACCCCTGGGAACCTTTCACCGGGCGACTTCTGACCAAATACAAACGGCAGGGCAAGCTCACGTGCCGGTTCACGTGCTGGCCGTACGGACAGGTCAATGGCGCGGCCCATATGATGAAGGTCGTCCGGTTCGACGATGAATGGGTACGTAAGGGACCGTGGAAGTATTTTGCCGACGGCGCCTTCTCCACCCGCACCGGATGGGTGAGCGAACCCTACGCTGACGAGCCCGACAACTACGGCGCCCCGCGCTACTCGGTCGAGGAGTTCGAGAAGATCGTCATGAACGGGGCCAAGCATAAGCGGCAGTTGGCGTTCCATGCGATCGGCGACCGGTCCGTCCACGAGATCATCAACGCGGTCGAGAAGGCGCAGGCAAAGTACCCGTGGACCAAGGACCTTCGCATGCGGATCGAACACGTACAGTTGGTAATGCCCGGCGATATCGAGCGCATGAGGGACCTGGGCATACTGGCCTGCGTCCAGCCCTTTACCATCTCCTCTCCGGACAAGGACGTCACGGCGCTGGGACCCGAGCGCGCGGCAC
>JAAEQP010001030.1 GCA_024231375.1 bacterium
CTGTCTAACTAAGCTTACTGCGCAGATCGATCTCTCCTCCGTGGGCCGGAAGGGGTACGCGGGGCTGCACTCACAACGCAGACGCTATAGCAGATTGAGTTTTAGTGCGATTGCCCTGCGCGGGACGCCGAGTCGGGAGATAGGGATGTGCTAGGATGATGAGGTGAGGAGGGCTCGACGATGACAGCGGCGGCAATACGGCCCTTTGAGGAGGCGGACGTCCCGCGTATCTGGGAGATTGTTTCGACGGCGCTGGCGCCGTATGGCCTGACCGTGTCGCCTGAAACCACGGACCGGGATCTGGCCGATATTCAGGCCACGTATGTGGATGCTGGCGGCTGCTTCCGCGTGCTGGCCAAGGGCGACCGGGTCATTGGGTGCTACGGGTTGCACAACGAAGGGGACGGTGTCGTCGAGCTTCGGAAGATGTACCTGGAGCCTACGTGCAAGGGGCGCGGTTTCGGCAGGATGTTGATGGAAGATGCATTGACGACGGCTCGGAAACTCGGGTTCGCGACGATGGTTCTTGAGACGAATGGATGCCTTCGCGAGGCGGTGGGGTTGTACCGGGCCTATGGGTTTGAGGAGTATGCGCGCGGCGGATTGGCGGCGCGGTGCGACCTGGCGATGAAGCGGGCGTTGGTGTGAGGTTTGGAGACTTCGGTCGTGGCGTGACTTGGGGAAATTCCGTCGTAACGGGTTGGTCCGTGAATTTGGGCGCGCGGTAGCGCGCCGCCACCCCGGTTCTGCCGTGTTGTCGAAGGCATGGGATAATGTATGTGGCTTCGGTCCTGAGAGTGGCTCGGTCGGAGCGCGGCCAGGAGGCCGCGACCGGCCACCACGAGCAAGAGGAGTATCGTTCATGATGTGCGTTCTTATGGCGGCGCCGTTGGCGCTGGTCTGTTTCTCCGCTGGTGCGGAGGAAGCGTTCGAGAAGCCGGCGATGCACTACACGGACGAGGTGGAAGGGCGTCTGTTTGCCAAGGACCCGGACGTGGCGCGTCTCAACGGGGCGTACTTCATGTACTACACGGCGCGGCGGCCGGACAAGGCCCTCGCCATCGGCGTGGCCCAAAGCGACGATCTCATCCACTGGCGGAAGGTGGGCGATGTGCTGCCCGAGCAGGAATGCGAGAAGAACGGCGTCGCCGCGCCGGGCGCTATCGTGCTGGACAACCGGGTGCATCTGTTCTACCAGACCTACGGTAATGGTCCGAAGGATGCCATCTGCCACGCGGTGTCGGATGACGGCATCCATTTCACGCGCAACCCGACAAACCCCGTGTTCGCTCCGACGGGCGACTGGACGGTGGGACGCGCCATCGACGCGGACACGTTTGAGCATGACGGGCAGTTGCTGCTGTATTTCGCGACGCGCGACCCGGGCATGAAGATTCAGTCGCAGGGCGTGGCATCGGCGCCGATCGACTCGGATTTTGGCCGGGCCGACTGGACGCAACGGTGCGACGCGCCCATTCTGAAGCCGGAGTTGCCTTGGGAGCAGGAATGCATCGAAGCGGCGTCGGTGTGTCGGCACGGGGGCAAGCTGTACATGTTCTATGCGGGCGCGTACAACAACAAGCCTCAGCAGATCGGCGTGGCTGTCAGCGACGACGGCATCGCGTGGCAGCGCATGTCGGACGAGCCTCTGCTGCCGAACGGACAACCGGGCGAGTGGAACTCAAGCGAATCAGGCCACCCCGGCGTGTTTGTCGACGACGATGGCGAGACGTACCTCTTCTTCCAGGGCAACAAC
>JAAEQP010001031.1 GCA_024231375.1 bacterium
ACTCCACAGTCCGGTGTCCAACCGCGCCATCACGTCATGCACGTCCTCGTTGGCGAACTCGACCGGAACGTCCTGCCGTTCGAGTTCCGCGCTGACGGACTGCCAAGTCGCGTCCGAGGGCGTGGCGAGAAGAACCCCGCGACCGTGGTCGACCTTCGTGACGGGTTCTGGCAAGCTCATTGCATACGCGTGTCCACTGAGCGACTGGCCTGGAACCGTCCTGGTGCGCCTTCCAGCGGTTCCCCTGATGCGTCCCCTATTCCGTCACGGCCACCGTCCCGCTACTCCGGTCGGCGGGAGCGTCCCGTCCGCAGCGTCACCGGCGGCACCCGTGCATGATGACGATATTCAGTTTGCCATACGATGCTGTCAGAAACTCACCTCACTATAATACACGCCTGGACGAGGCAAGGCAATACCCGCGCCTTCGGCCGGCATGCTTGCCTGCCGTCTCAGCGAGCCGAGTGTTCCGGGTCAGTACCTCGCGATAAGGTTCACGGCGCGGACGGTGCGCGTGCGCGCCTCGCCCTCGTCGGACAGGACGCCCTTGTTCCAGAACTTGGCGCGGTAGGTGAAAGGAACGCCCGACGGCATGCACGCAACAGGATGAACATGCGCCGCCTGGGGGAAGGTCTTCGCGGGGGGAGTCGTGTCGGCGCGTTCGTGGCATCCCACGCAGCTTCGAGTCTCGCCTGGCCTGACCGTCATCCAGACCT
>JAAEQP010001032.1 GCA_024231375.1 bacterium
CCCACAGGAAAGGCCAGTGCTTTCCGCTTGTGCGAAGATGGAAAGGAAGAGATACTTCACGAAGTCATCGTCCAACCTCGGGAGAAAGAGACTCATGAAGATTCGAAAAACGGCTTTCGTTGCGGTCACGATCATAACAGGACTGTTCACGTCGCTGGCATTTGCCGGGGACTGGGAGGCATGGCGCGGGGAAGACGGTGCCGGCATTTCGAGCGAGACGAACTGGAACCCACGTGCGCTTGCGGACGGCGCCAAGGTCCTCTGGAAGGTGGATATAGGTCTTGGGTATTCGTCCGTGGCCGTGAAGGGCGACAAGCTGTTCACGATGGGGCATGACAAGAAGCAGAAGTCCGACGTCGTGCATTGCCTGTCTGTGAAGGACGGCAGTTCGGCGTGGACGCATACCTACGAGTGCAAGACCGGCAGCTACCCCGGGCCGCGCGGCACGCCGGTGGTCGACGACGGCGTCATCTACACATTCAGCCGCAACGCGGAACTGAACGCCTATGACGCGGCGACGGGCGCCAAGAAGTGGAGTTTGAACGCGGCGCGGGAATCTGGCGCGCGCGCGCCGCGGTGGGGTTTTTCCGGCTCGCCCGTGGTGGTTGGCGACCTGGTGATTGTAAACGTGGGCCCGCGTGGCATGGCCGTAAACAAGAAGACGGGCCG
>JAAEQP010001033.1 GCA_024231375.1 bacterium
GGGTTCGTTGGGAATCAGTACTTGAAGGAACAGTGCGAAGCCCACGGGTCGAGCCCGACCATTGTGCCCACCTGCATCGACATGAACCTCCATACCCAAAAGGAGTATCCGGCCGATGCGCCGGACCGTCCCGTCGTCATCGGGTGGACCGGTACGGCCGGTAACCTGGGCTACATGGAACTGGTCGAGGACGCGCTACGGAAGCTGGCGAAGAAACACAATATCGCCGTGTCTGTCGCCACGGGGAAGGACTACGAACTGGATGGAGTCGAGGTCATCAATCACCGGTGGGAAGAGGCCCACGAGATTGATTACCTCAGAGATGCCGACATTGGCCTCATGCCCCTGCTGGACACGCCCTACACCCGCGGCAAGTGCGCGTTCAAGGCGCTCCAGTACATGGGGGTCGGCACACCCTGCGTCATCTCCCCGGTCGGCATGAACGCGGACGTGATCGAGGACGGTGTCGACGGGTTTGTGGCGACCAACAGCGACGAATGGTACGACCGTCTGGAGCGACTCGTCGTGGACGCCGGTCTTCGCCGGGAGATGGGCCTGAAAGCCCGCCAGAAGGTAATCGAGCGGTATTCGTTCGAGGCGAACTATCCCGCCTTCAAGGCGGCCCTGGAGATGGTCGCGCACGGCGGGAGTACTTGATTGACAACGAGATCCTTCCGAACCATATACTATCCCTTTGCTTCGTTTAGGTAGGCCTACTGCGTACCAGGAGACTTTGGATGAAGATTTGTATTCTTCAGACGATTCACCGGCCCTTTGACAAGCGAGTGTTTCACAAGGAGGCCGTGAGCCTTGCGGCAGCGGGGCACGAGGTGGTGTCGATCGCGCCAACGGATGAACCTGTGGAAGACACGGCCGGGGTGCATTTCGAGACGTTCCCCATGCCCAAGTCTCTCTTTCGCCGGTTCGTCGAGGGGATGAAGCTGATACCCCGGGGGCTGCGGGCCAAGGCCGATGTCTACATGTGCATTGATCCGGAGGCCTATGTGGCCGGCGCCGTGCTCAGGTTCATCGCCCGCAAACCTTTCGTGATGGATGTGCATGAATACTATCCGGCGGATCTGGCGGCGAAGGTACCCGGCCCCTTCCGGCCACTGGCGAGTTGGTGCGTCAAACGGGCGCTTCGCGTGACCGGCGCGCTGGCCAGCCACATCATACTGACCAAGGGATGCCTCGACTTCCTCTTCGAGGGGCTTCGGACTCCCAGAACCGTGGTACTCAATACGAACCATCTGCAACCGATATGCACGGATTTCCCGTCTCACATTGCGAAACGTTGCGAAGGACGAACGGTCATCATTCACGAAGGCGATTTCGGCGTCCTGCGAGGGTCATGGCAATGGCTTGACGCGATGAAGATCCTCGTCAAGGAGGTCCCCGACGTTCTGGCTGTGATTATCGGCCGTTTCACGACAGGCCATGAGCAGGAGTTTCGCGACGCCATCCACGAGGCGGGCCTCGACGACCATTTCGACATGCCTGGGATGGTTCCCTTCGAAGAGGTCCCTGCCTATGTGGGGTTGTCGACCGTGGGGCTGATCCTGTTCCAGCCCTGGGTCGGTATATCGCATGAACTCATCATGCCTCACAAGATGTTCGACTACATGAGAGAGGCCAAGCCGTTCATCACTACGGACTTTCCTGTTGAAATCAAGGACGTCGTTGAAGAGTGCGATTGCGCCAAAGTTGTTGATGTGGAGAATCCGGAAGCCATCGCGAAGGGCGTCCTCGAGTTGATCCGAAACCCCGAAGAAGCCGAACGCCTGGGTACGAACGGCCGCCGCGCGGTAGAATCCAAGTACAACTGGGAAAACGACGAGCAACGGCTCCTCGCGGTCTTTGATGCGCTGAAGTAGCGCGCAGGCGCGTGAGAACGTTGGCAACACGATACGGAGCAGATGAATGAAGCAGGTCTTGGTTCGTGGCGGAAAGGTGCAAATCGAAGAGGTGCCGCCGCCGAGTGTGTTGGCGAACGGCGCATTGGTCCGGGTGACGCATTCGCTCATCAGTTCCGGCACGGAGTCGGGGTTCGTGGCGGGAGGCGGCGTGGCCTCGTTTGCCCTGAAGAAGGCGAAGGACCCGCTCAACGTCGAAAAGGTAAAGCGCAAGATCGCCAGCGTGGGACTGCGCAACACCGTGGACATCGTCAAGAGCAAGCTCTTCGAATTCCAGACGCCGGGCTACAGTGCTGCGGGCGTCATCGTGGAATGCGGGTCCGAACTCCAAGGCTTCCGGGTCGGCGACCGTGTGGCGTGTGCCGGGGCGGGATACGCGTGTCACGCCGAATACGTTTCGGTGCCGCAACAACTCCTTACGCCGGTGCCCGACGGCGTGGAACTCGATGAAGCCGCGTTCGTCACCCTCGGCGCTATCGCCATGCAGGGCGTACGGCAGTTGTTCCCCACCTTCGGCGAAACGTTCATCGTCATGGGGATGGGGCTTCTGGGCCAACTGGCCGCTCAGATTCTCAACGCGGCGGGATGCCGCACGATCTGCTCCGACCCCGTCGTCGCGAAACAGAAACTCGCCCGTGAACTGGGCGCCGATTGCGCGTGTGGCCCGAAAGACCTGGCGGCCCATGTTGAGGAACTCACCGGTGGCTACGGCGTCGATGGCGTGGTGGTGTGTGCGGCGTCGAAAGGCAGCGATGTCGTCAACTCCGCCATGGACCTGTGCCGCCAGAAAGGGCGCGTGTCGGTGGTGGGCGCGGTTGGCATGAACCTGGCCCGCGAGCCGCTGTACATGAAGGAATTGGATTTCCGGTTGTCGTGTTCCTACGGTCCCGGCCGGTACCAGCCCAACTACGAGGAAAAGGGCTTGGACTATCCCATCGGGTACGTGCGTTGGACGGAAGGCAGGAACATGTCCGAGTTCCTCCGCATGATCGCCGAGAAGAAGGTGGCGGTGCGGCCCCTGGTGTCGCAGACGAAGCCCGTTGCCAAGGCGAAAGACGCCTACGACGCGGTGCTGGACAAGGAATCGGGTCTGATTTCGGCGCTCATCGAGTACGGTGCGATGGACTCAGGCAAAGCCGTCGCAATTGAGCGGACGCTGCGGCTGCAACCGGCGGAACCGAAAAGCGGCGCCGTGCGCGTGGCGGTGATAGGTGCGGGCGCGTTCGCGAGTGCCTACCATCTGCCTAACCTGGCCCGTATGGAAAACGCGGTGTTGACCGCGGTGGTGGACCAGGCCGGGCATCGGGCGAAGAGCGCTGCCGAGAAGCATGGCGCGTCTTACTGCACCGGCGACTATCGCGACGTTCTTGCCGACGAAGGTGTGGATGCCGTCATCATCGCGACGCGTCATCATCTCCACAAGACCATCGCTTTGGACGCGTTGAAGGCAGGGAAGCACGTGCTGGTCGAGAAACCCCTTGCTCTGACCGTGGACGATTGCGAGGAACTGTGCGCGGCGGCGGAGAAGGAGGGGCTTCTTCTGTCCGTCGATTTTAATCGCCGGTTCTCGGTGTTCTCGCAGCAGGCCAAGAAGGTGGTGGACGGCATCGCCGGCCCGAAGATGATGCTCTACCGGTGCAATGCGGGCGCGTTGCCGCCCGGACATTGGGCCACGGACCCCGTGCAGGGCGGCGGACGCATCGTTGGCGAGGCCGTGCATTTCTTTGACCTGTGCTGCTGGCTCGTCGGTCAAGACCCGTCCGAGGTGAAGGCCGAACACATCGACGCCGGTTCCCAGATGGTCATCGACGAGGACAACGTGAGCGCCACGTTGCGCTTCCCGGACGGTTCGGTCGCCACGGTGGTCTATTGCTGCCTGGGCAACTCGGGCATGTCGAAAGAGTACATCGAAGTCATGGGTGGCGGCGCGGGGATCGTGATTGACGATTTCCGGAGTCTGCGATTGGCGGGTGTGTCCGACAGGGCGGTCCGCGCGAAAGGCGAGCACAAAGGCCAGTACGAAACGCTCGAGAACTTCGTCAACGCCATCCGCGGCAAGGCCGACCTGTGCATTACGGGCCGCGACGGGTTGCGGGCCACGCGTATCGCGCGCGAGGTGCTGAATGCGTGCCGCGCTACAACTACGGAAGACGCTCCGGTGAAACCAGCCTCGAAGCCGCGGCCAGCAGCGAAGAAGAAGGCGAAACCCGCCGTCGCGACCAAGAAGAAGGCGGCGTCGGCCAAGACTCGTGCGAAATCGCCTGCGAAAGCCAAGGCAAAGACGAAGGCGAAGACAAAGGCGAAGACAAAGGCGGCCCCCAAGCGCAAGGCGAAGAGTGGCAAGTAAGGCCACCTGACGCCACTGGGTTCGATCACTCTGGAGAGGGAAGTGGCTCACGCACAGATAGCGTGTGTTGACACGTACGAAGACGCGGATGCCATACGGGAGTTCGTGCGTGCGTCTATCGAGGGAGCAGGGGACTTGCCCGGCTTCCTGAGTGCCGAACCGCGTCTCGTGGTGGTGAAACCCAATTGGGTGCAACAGGCGCATGAATACCAGCCGGACCTCTGGGAACCCGTCATCACCCATCCCGTGGTTGTACGCACGGTTGTCGAATGCCTGGCGGACGCCATGGGCGGTCAGGGTACCCTTGTCGTGTGCGACGCGCCCCATACGTACGCCTCCTTCGATCAGATTCTGGCGCGCGGCGATCTGGAAACGCACCTCGACAAACTCCGACAGGGGTATCCAGGCATCACGTTTGAATTGATCGACCTTCGTCGGGAGGTATGGATTGCCGTTGAGCAGGTGGTCGTCGAGCGACGGCCGAATCCGCCTGACCCACGCGGGTACGTTGCGCTGAATCTGGGCCGCAACAGCCTATTCCACGGGCATCACGGCGAGGGCAAGTACTACGGCGCGGACTACGATATGGGCGTCGTGAATGCCCATCACCATGGCGACACGCAGGAGTACCTGCTCGCCGGGACGCCCATGGCGTGTGACCTGTTCGTGAATGTGCCGAAACTGAAGACCCACAAGAAAACCGGACTCACCTGTTGCCTGAAGAATCTCGTGGGTATCAATGGCGACAAGAATTGGTTGCCCCATCACACCGAAGGCACGCCGCGTTCAGGCGGCGATGAATTTCCCAAGGAATCGGTCGCGGCCGCGGCGGAACGGGCCGTGAAACGCGTGGGGCGTCGCGCGGCGCTGAAATTGCCTGTGGTGGGGCCATGGCTGTTCCGCAAGATGCGAAGCGTGGGCGCCCACGTGTTGGGCGACAGCGAATCCACCGTCCGCAACGGCAACTGGCACGGAAACGACACCTGTTGGCGCATGGCACTCGATCTCAACCGTGCCATGCTCTACGGCAACATGGACGGCACCTGGCGCGAACCGCCGGAGACTATCCGATACCTTGCCATCATCGACGGCATCATCGGGGGACAGGGCAGCGGGCCTCTCTGTCCTGACGCCGTGAACTCCGGCGTGCTTGTTGGCGGCGATAATCCTGCCGTCGCAGATGCCGTGGCAGCAAAGCTCATGGGCTTCGATCCAAGCGACCTGCCCATTGTCATACGCGCCTTCGACGACCATCGTTGGCCCATTGCAGACCGCGCCATGGCGTCGGTTCGCGTCGGCGACGGGCGCGTCGGCGCGACCATTCCCCTGGAGGAGGTTGAGGCTGCAGTGCCGGGCGGATTCGAGCCGCATTTCGGGTGGCTGCCTCTGCGTCACGAGAAAGGGTAGGCGCCGGGGGCCTCGAACGCGCCGCTATTTGCCGAACCTGCGGTCGGAGGAGTCATCTGTCGCGGGTCAAGAATGCGACCGAAGCCTGGAATCCAGCAGCTTCAGTTTGCCGCGCGCGGTTAGAGGGATGTCATCGACGATCTCGACCGTGAACTGCATCTCCCCCTGGACCTTCAGGCAATACGCCGACTCGATGGCGAGACGGTCGCGTTCCGTGAAGTCTGGCGCGGTCATCACCTTGAGAACGCACTGGCCCAGGGTGTCCTGGTAGTACTGATAGCGGACGACGCGATCGAACATGGGTCCGTGCATGTTGAGGGCCGCTATCGAAATCCGTGAACCCGTCCGCCCGGTCACCATGTCCTGTTTCCAGCGGCCCTCGACGTTGGTGAAGCGGTCCCAGCAGCGGCCGCACTCGCACTGGGGGCCCAGACGCGTCGCGTAGTCGCCGGTCCTGTACCGAATCAAGGGCATACACCGGTTGAGAAGCCCGGTGCCAACTAGCTCGCCGCGCTGCCCTTCCTCGTCACACGGATTTCCGTCTTCGTCGATAATCTCCAGTACTCCGTAGTCGGGAAACTGGTGGTAGCTATCGGTCTTCTCGCATTCACCAGCAAGGATGACCCGCTCACTGTGGCCGTACCACGTGAAAGCCCGGGCGCGAAAAGCACGCTCTATTCGTTCTCGCTGGGCCTGCGTGCTCGCTTCAGACCCCAGCAACGCTGCGCGAATCTCGGGCATACTGTCTGTCAACCCATGGCGTAGGACATACTCGGCCAGGATGTCGACGGCAGACGGATAGCCGTGCAGGTATGTCGGCTTGAACTTGAGGATCTGTCCGACGTAGGCACCCAGATTGGCCTCGCTCATGTGGAACGGGGAGAACTGCAACTCGTTGTAGATCGGGTTGTATTGCCAGAAGACGCCGGACGGAAGGTCCCGGAAGGAAACCCCTCGGAAGGTGGCCTTGCGGTGACGTGTCGTGTATCCGACCCTAAGCCATTGCCGGTGCTGAAACGCCATCTCCATTGACGGGGAGACATCGTCAAGGTAGAACTTCAACTGGTTCCCGCTGGTGCCGCCCGTGGTGGTTTCGTAGTGCGGGATATCCGCGAAACACCTCGGCAGGTAGTCGCCCTCGCTGGACTGCACGCTGTCCTTATCCAGCAGAGGGAACGCTTTGAGGGCCTCAAACGGCCGCAACCGCTCGACCGTAGAGCGAAGGCACCGGAATGCCGGCACTTGGTCCGTAGCGA
>JAAEQP010001034.1 GCA_024231375.1 bacterium
GATGAGGAACAGAACGTTGGTCCGCCGTTGTTGGAGGTCCAGGTGTGGTTGAGTTCTTCAACAGCTCCCCAGTAACCCTTTATTGAGGTGGCCTTGCCCGACTTCTGTCTCGGTGACGGCGAATCCGGTGGCGGCGGGCGTTGCGCCGAGCATCGGCGGCCTCCCTTGCATGGCCATGATGCGCTTCGCTTCTCGCCCACGCGCCGCCCACTTGAATCCGGCGCGGGTTCCGCGTAGACTCCCGCGGTTATGCTCAAACCCCATCACAGACAATACGTGGCCGCATGCCTGTTCGATTTCGCCATGGTGGCGGCTCTGACGTTCGCGCCGTTCTACATCTTCGACCACCTCGAGGGCGGGCCCGGCATGGCGGGGATCATCATGGGGGTGCAGTGGGCGCTCTACGCTTTCGCGTGCCTGGTTTCGACGGGATTCGTATCTCGCGCCAAGAATGGCTTGGTTTGGGCGATTCTCGGAGGTGGCGCCTTTGGCGTCCTGTTCCCGGCGTCCGTGATCATCAAGAACCCCTTGTACTTCGGCGTGCTTTCGACGCTCGCCATCGCCGCCACGGGACTGTTCTGGCCCGCCATGCAGGCCTGGATCGGGTCCGAGCCTGACCCCAAGCTGCGGCTCAAGCGCTTGGCCGACTACAACATCTCCTGGACTATCGGTCTGACAACGGCGCCCCTCATCGCAGCCCCCTTGTACGCATACGACTACCGGGTGTTGTACGTTGTGGTGTTCATGGTGTCCGGAGGGGTCGTGGCTCTTATTGCAACGCTTCCCCATGAATCGAGCCATTTCGGCGAGTATTCCGCCGACATGCGCGAGACCCATGCGGTCCACGACACAAAGAGCGAAAGCCATCTGTACGCGACTTGGGTGTCCCTACTGATGGCCTGTGTACTGCTCATGGCTATGGGCGTTGTCTTTGCGAAACGCACGGTGGAGTTTGTCGAGGCGAAGTCGCTGGTGGCCGATGTGCCCGGAATCCCCGCGTCATGGGAACCGGAAGCGTATTTCGGAATTCTTGCGTTCACCATGTATTTCGCGCGCGCCCTTGCGTCGTTCGTGATGGGTCGGACCCACGCCTGGCAACACCGCTTCTGGGTACTCGTCGTATCGCAGGCGTTGGCCGCATATGCGTGCTGGGTACTGGCCCACACCTTCAGCTTCCTGACCATGCTGGTGTGCAGTCTCGTAATCGGCCTGAACGCGGGACTCTGTTTCTTCGCCAGCCAGACCTATAGCGTCGTGGACCCCGTGCTGAAGCATCGGCGTCTGGCCATTCACGAGACCATGGTGGGCGCGGGCTGTTTCGTTGGGGCCGTGGGATGCGGCGTGTTCGCCAAGTACTCCGGAACGGCGGCGCCCTTCCTGTGGATGCCTCTGTTCATGGCGATGGCCGTCGCTGTTCAGTATGGCCTGTTTCTACGAGGCGCGGGACGCAAGGCCGCGCTGGCATCCGCCTCGGAGCAGAGCTAGGCCTCAGGGCCACACGGTCCAGGTGATTGGACCGGGCAGCGAATCGTGCGGATGGTACAGAAACGCCGCGTCGCCCTTGCCCGCCTGGTAGGCGAATCCCGGATCGTCTTCAAGCAGAAACCGTGTCCCCTCCACGCTCGCGACGCGGTAGAACATGCCGCGGGTGCCGCCGAAGTCGATCCGTACCCACCTCGCATCCGGTACGGCCTCCGTCGCCTCAAACCAGAATCCGCCCTCGCGTCCGACCGATGCCAATGTGCCTGAGACGGGCGTCCCCCGCTCGTAACTCCATCCCGCCGATGAGACGACACGAAGGGCGTCGCCATCGAAGGAGATCTCGTGGGTTTCGTCGTTTAGGGCCACTGTCGCCCTATCGCCGTCCCAGACGACGTTCTTCACCCAGGCCGT
This sequence comes from bacterium, assembly GCA_024231375.1. The sequence goes on from JAAEQP010001034.1 coordinate 1,894, forward strand.
CCCCTTGAATGGCACGTGTACCGCCTGAAAACGGCTCTTACCTCCCGTGTGCCGGACCATGACGCCATTCATCAGGTGGTCCTTCAACTTGGTGTCGTCGCTGCGCGCCAGGCGCACCGACGGTGCTTGAAAGCGGTGTAGCGTGGCGCCTTCTTCCGGGAACAGGAAGGTATCAAGCCCTACATCGCCGTAGCGCCAGTTCAGGATGCACGGTCCCTCCGCACCGGCGGCCAGCACGTTCCACAGAAACATGTAGTGATGGTGCTTCTCCCCCGCCACGTCATGGCAATTCTCGCCCGTGTGCTCCTCAGTGCCTCCCCAGTCCGGCACAAGCGATTCAATAGGCTGCGTCAATGGCACGCTGCTCTCAAAGGCCCCTTCCTCGTCCGCGCTGCCATGAAGGAAGAAATCGTGGGTCGTCCCGCCCACCACGTCGAAGCAGTCCACCAGATAATCCTGTCCTTCCGACACGTGGACATGCACGAGCCTGCGGCGATACACCTCGCACTCGGGGTACGCAGGTTGGACATCGAGGTCAATGACGTTCACATGCGGGTCCTGGTCGTCGAAGAACAGTACATCCCCTGTCATCCGCGGGTCGCTGGTCAACTGTTGGGACCGCTGGTCCACGACCACCATGTTGTGAGAGGCCGAGTTGATGGTCCAATTGCGGTACCGCGTGTGGGTATAGCCAATATCGGACAGGAGTTCCTTCCCGTGGGCGTAGAGGATGATGGCGCCGCTGTCCATGTGGGTGTGCCCGTACGCGGGGTTCCAGTTGATGTGAGCCTGGAACTGGGTATCCTTCTTCCCTGCCCCGAGCACGGCATGCCCCATCCCTGTCCACATGTGACATAGCGACTCGTCCAATGTCTTGCTTCTTCCGGACCACCAGGTGTCGTTCATGGGAACTTTGCGCCCGTCTGGAAGGCATCCCGCGTAACCGACCGCGTACGTCTTGGCCAGGAAGGGGGTCTGCGCCTCGAGATCGAGGTTGACCAAACGCGGTTCGGGCCAGTCCTGCGGGTCGGTGTATCCGCGTGCCACGCCGACGACCTGCGACAAGTTGCCGATGGTTTGCCAGTGGTAGCTCGGCGCGCATTCGCGCCACCACCCGTCGAAGAAGAACTGCCGCTGCAGCAGAGTGTTGAATCGGTTGACGGCCTCGTGCACCATCTCGGGCGCGCCGATGACGCGACCGGCCACAATCATGTCCGCATACAGCCCTGGCGACATGTTTCCGTACTCGTCCGGGTTCGCGGCAGCGAACTCATAGCCCATGCGGATCAGGTCGCGTTCGATACGTCCCTCGATGTCCGCCCCAAGCAAGTCACGTTGCCGCTCGAAGCATCCGCTGTCGACCACCAAATCGTAGGCGCGGGCCAGCTTCTTGGGAATGTCGCCGAACCCCCACCAGTAGAACTTCGCGCCCCGGAATGGGGGAATGTCCTCATCGTAGGGGAACTTTCGGTCAGCGGCCCAGAACCGCACGGGATGGAAGGGGTAGTCGAAGCGAATCGCGTAGTCCGGATAGACTTGGGCAAACCGGCCCACAATCAGGGCCGCACGATCCGCGAAGCCGGCTTCCCCAGTCAGGGCTGACAGGTTCGCCAGCCGTAGGGCCCGGTCGCGCGCCCATTCCCACTGGGCGTACCACGCGCGGGCTTGGTAGAAGTACTGGCGACCGCTCTTCGCCTCGTGCCATCGGTACACCTGGATCGCGCCGCTGGGGGCCGTGATGGTCTTCTCGCGGTTCTCAGGGTACTGGTCGTTCGGGAACTCCATGCCGCAGTGCCGGCATTTCACGCGGTCCCCCAACTCCAAGTGCCACTGAAGCGCATGCTCCTGGGCTCCGCCGTCGCAATGGGGACATCCGCAGAAGAAGATGCCCGAGCAGTCCGGCACGCTCTCGTACAGTTCCTGAAGCGACATGGCCATCGCGTCGGACACGTTCTTCTTCAGCGACTCCACATCTTTCTGGGCGTATTGGGGGGGGAAGACGGGATGCACCACGTTCGCAGCGCCCAGGATCATCAAGGATAAGAGCATCATCGTATCAGACCTCCACATTGGGCGCTGCGGGCGCTCCAGTTACTTCTTCTTCAACTGATCGATCCCGTCCAGCGCGCCGTCGTCAACAGCCGACCAGACCTTGCGGCCCTCAAGTGACGCCAATTCCTTCTTGGCGTCCTCGTGAAGCCCCTTGGCCAGCCGCGTACCGGCACGGGCGAGCTGTCCGCCGGCCTCCGCCACCAAGAGACTACTCCGTGCGGTCCGTGGCTCGTATCCACCGCCAAACGCTTCGGGCGTGCATATGTACCCGTTGTACCCATTGGCAAGCTCCACGCAACAGGTGTGGGCGAAGGGCGACGCCGCCCGTACGTCCATGGCGAACGCCTGAAAGTACTCGCCCGGCGCGCCCCACATGAACGCGTCGGCGATACGAACGCCTTGCACCTCCAGCTTGCGTACCGGCTCCTTCCGGCGAAGGGCTTCCACCAACAGTTTCTCGTTGGCGTAGACGGTCTCGACATTGTCCGGCGAGACCTTGTGCTTCTTCAGCAGGGCCCGCGCCGCTTTCAGTTCAGCCGCAGACGTTTTGCGAACGGCAGCGCGCACGGTCGTGGACTTCGTGGCAACGGTGGCTTCGCTGAGATAGTCCATGCGGGCCAAAGCCTGAAGGGCGGCTGCGCCTACCGTCCGGCCGGTTCGTTCGCACCAGTATTCGCCGAACTCACCGGGACGCGGGCTACGGTTGTCCACCTGGGTAATGTCGCCACATGCGTTGTTGAGGAACACCACACCAAACTCAGGGCCGTACACGGCCTGAAGGGTATCCACCACGAACTTGGGATAGTCGGCTGAGAACAGATCCCCGTTCATGTGCGTGGCGTGGCAGGCGAAGTTCACGACGCATCCCACAGGACGGAGCGTCGCGGGGTCCGAAAAGCCGATGACGGTAACGGTTGGGTCAGCGGGACCGGCCGGTTCCACGATGTCGGGATTCATCTTGCCTGGATGGGTGGTCTGCTTGCCGTTCTTCAGCACAAAGCGGCGGTTGAATGCCACGCCTTCCGCGGACTGCGCGCCCGTACCAGCAAGAACGGGACGCCGCTTGGCATGGGCGTCGGCGATGGCGGAGGCGATCTGTTCGGACAGAAACCGCACGTAGTCCTCGTCGGGAAGTGCCAGGAACCCACCGAACACGGGACCGCCGGAATGGGTATGCGTGGCGGCAATGAAGCAATTCCTCCGGGGAATGCCGCAGAGCTGCTGGGCTAGCTTGCGGGCGTCGGCCACGACTTCCTCGGACACCTTGATGGCGTCGGTCTGCACCAGCGCGATGTACTGATTCCCGTCGTCAATCACAGTGGCACGAGCGTACAAGTGATCGTGTATGCCCTGCGCAAGGCGACGATGGAACAAGCCTGGGATGTCTTTCCCCAAGGCGGGTGTGATGCATGTGGTGGCGAAACCTGCTTGTAGCATTGGTGACTTCCCTTTCCAAACGACAGATCCTGTCGTGACTGTCTACGATGCACGGTGGACTAACGTTCGGCGCCATCCCTCGGCCACGCGTTCTCGAGCCCATGCACCCCCTTCGGCTCCGGCTTGAGATGGGGCTCGACGAGCGACGACCAGAGCACATAGCCTTCGTGATTCAGGTGGAGGCCGTCTTCCTTGAATAGTTCCTTGCGCGGCATACCATCCTCGCCGATCATGGGTGTGTCGATATCGACATAGACCTGCCTGTCGTCCCTCTTCGTGTACTCCTCGATGAGACGGTTCGCCTCCCGCATCTTGTCCACCAGCTCCCATCGCGCGATGCTCGGCTTGATGGCTACGAACACGATCTTCGTCTTCGGCAGGACTTGCCGGACGACCGCCACGAAGGCTCTGTAGTCCTTCAGGACCCGCTCCGGCGTCTTCTTGCCCGCAATGTCATTGTCACCCGCATAGAGCACAATGACCCTCGGCTTGTAAGGAAGCACAATGCGATCCGCGAAGTACACGGAGTCGGAGACCGCCGACCCGCCGAATCCACGGTTGATGGTCTCCAGATTCGGGAAGTACTTCTTCAGATTCCATCCAACGATGCTCGAACTGCCAACGAACAGAACTGCGTCCTCCGGGGGGAAACTCTCCTTGTCGGCCTTCTCGAACCGCCGGATGTCCTTGCCCCACCGTTTCTCTTCGTAGGGCTGTGTGTCTTCTTCGGCCTCTGCGGCCCCAGCAGGCATCGCCAGCGCCAATCCAGCAAGAAGCACACTCACACACATCGAACCACACAGCAAGCGCATTATCTTCATCCTTCAGAGTCCGGGGGCTCATCAAGCGCCCCGCCTATCCCGACGAGGTGCAAGCATACGACAAGCCCGCCCTCGAATTCGACCGAATATCGCTTGACTACTCGACCGCGCGCGACCACGGCGTGGGCACGGCGGGCACGTAGATCCAACGCGATACGTGGGGCGGTGCGTCGTGTTGGTCAAGGGAACGATACGGGCGAACCCGAATCCAGCCGCCACGGACCTCTTCGATGGCGTAGGTGGCGTCTTGCCCCTTCACGTGCGCACCCACTTCGAATATCTCGGGTGGAAGCACCGCCCGGTCTGTCGCTGCGACGGCTTGGCGGCCCGATAGCGCCACCGCGCTGACGATAGCGGCGCACGTCAGCATGGCGACGACTGCCACGGTCGCGTTGTATCGCATCTTGGTCATTCTCGTGTGCCTCCTGTTCAAACTTGTGTCGCGCCAGGTATGGACGGACTACAACGGAAAGGCGCGCGGTGTAGGCTGAATACCCGCACCGCGCGCCTTGGAATTCTGGCATGTTCCTACGGGTAGTAGGGCGGCCGCAGGAGTCCCATGTTCTCCTCCAGGCCAAACATGATGTTCATGTTCTGAAGGGCCGAACCCGCCTGCCCTTTCATGAGGTTGTCAATGTGCGATACCACGATCATCTGCCGCGTACGGGGGTCGATGTTCACCGACAACACGCACAAATTCGATCCACGAACGTCGTTGTTGCTCGTCGGCACGCCGGTCCGCTCGACGCGAACGAACTTCGATCCCTGATAGAAGCCCGCGTAGGCGTCGTACACATCGTCGGCCGACTGCACGGCGTCGCCAAGCCGCCCATAGATGGTGGTCATGATCCCGCGCGTCAGTGGCACCACCTGCGTCGTCAAGGTGACAGCCACATCGCGCCCCGCCAACAGCGACATCTCGCGTTCCACTTCGATGTTGTGTTGATGGGCGGCGATCTTGTAGGCGTTCATGTTCTCGTAACGCAGGGGATAGTGGAACGCCAGGTTGGGCTTGATGCCTGCGCCGGAAACGCCCGTCTTCGCGTCGCAAATCAGGGTGTCCACATCGACGAGCTGCCCCTTCACCGCGGGAGCCATACCCAGAATCGCTGACGCCGCAAAACATCCGGGATTGCCTACGACCGAGGCTCCGGCAATCTGCTCGCGGTAGAGTTCCGCCAGTCCGTAGACCGACTGTTCAAGCAGCTCGGCCGCGTCATGGTTGGGCGCAAGACCGATGCGCGTGGCGTAATTCTCGTACGCGGCCTTGGTGTTGAACCGAAAATCGCCGCTGTAGTCGATGAGTTTCGCGCCAGCCCCTACGCACGCGCTGGCCAGCTTCATGCCAACCCCGTCCGGCGTGGCCGCAAACGCTACATCGATGGAGTCGTCCCATGCCGCGTCGTCGGGCGCGGTCACCTCGACATCGCAGAAGCCCTTCAGGTGGGTGTGCTTGGCGCTGATGGGCTGGCCGACGCCGTCCACATCCACGAGCGAGGCTATCTCAACTTCGGGATGGGCCGTCAGCAGTTCGATGATGTTTGCGCCGCCGAATCCACCGGCGCCGATAACGCGTGCTCTAATCACATCTCGTCTCCCGTCTGTCTATGGTGTCTGTTCGCTCCGCCCGTGCTGCGCACAAGGATGCCGGAGCGCTTCTGTCCCTAGTGTCTGGTGCCTTCAAAGTGCCTATTCGGTCTTGCCGCGGTAGACGTGCGTACCCTGACCAAAGATAAGGTCCGCCGTCTCCATTACGGTTTCACTCAGCGTCGGGTGAGCATGGATGCTCAAGCCGATGTCGCTCGCCAAGGCGCCCATCTCGATGGCGAGCACGCCCTCGGCGATGAGCTCGCCCGCGCCCGTGCCCACGATGCCTACCCCAAGCACGCGATCGGTCTCTGGGTCGGTGATGACCTTGGTCAAGCCGTCGCTGCGATGCAGCGTGGCCGCCCGTCCCGACGCTCCCCACGGGAACCGCGCCACTTTCACCTTTCGGCCGGCCGCCTTGGCCTGGTTCTCGGTGAGGCCGCACCAGGAGAGTTCGGGGTCGGTGAACACGACGGCCGGAATGGCGCTGGGCTCAAAGGCCACGTTGTGGCCTGCGATCACTTCCGCTGCAACCCGCCCCTCGTGGGACGCCTTGTGCGCGAGCATGGGTTCGCCGGCGACGTCGCCAATAGCGAGTATCTTGGAATCCGTCGTGCGGAGTTGATCGTCGATCTTGATGAAGTGCTTGTCGTCCAGTTCCACACCGGTGCTGCCAAGTCCAAGCCCGCTGGAGTTTGGTTTGCGCCCGATGCTCACCAGCACCTTGCTGAAGACCTGCGTTTCCTTCTTCCCGTCAGCGCCTTCGAAGGTCACCTCGATGCCGGCATCCACTTCCGCCATCCCGGCCACTTTCGTGTTGGGAATGATGGTATCCATCATGCGCTCCATGCGCTGGGCCAGGATCCGGACCAAGTCTCCGTCGGCGCCCGGAAGCAACGTATCGGCCATCTCCACGACGGTCACTTTGCTGCCCATCGTGGCATACACCGATCCCAACTCGAGGCCGATGTAGCCGCCGCCAATGACCAACAGCGTCTCAGGGATGTCCTCAATCTGGAGGGCGGTGGTGGAATTCAGGATTCTGGGCGATTCCAGGTACATGTTGGGCAGCCCCGCGGGCCGCGACCCGGTGGCCACGATGGTATAGTCCGTCTCGACTGCCTGCTCATCGCCGTCCAACCCCGTGACGTTGAGTTTGGCCGAATCGACAAAGTTCGCCCGGCCCTGAAGGTAGGTGATGTTTCGCGCCTTGACCAACTGGCCCAATCCACCCGTCATCTTCTCGACAACCGCGTCCTTGGCGGCGCGCATCTTGTCGAAGTCGATGGTCGGATCACCGAAGGTAATCCCCCACTCTACCGCGCTCCGCGCATCGTTCAACACCTTGGCGCAGTGGAGAAGCGCCTTGGACGGAATGCAGCCACGATGGAGGCAAACGCCACCCGGGTTGGCTTCCAGTTCGATGAGCGTCACGGCAAGGCCGAGATCCGCCGCGCGGAAGGCCGCCGCGTATCCGCCTGGTCCTCCGCCGATGACGGCGAGCCGGGTCTGGGTCTTTGTCTCAGTCATGTGATCCTTGGATCCTTCGTTTCCTTACCGGGGCGTCATGCATACGCAGATGCCGCTAGCGGTCAAGCAACGCTTCGAACGCGGCGCAATAGCTATCGAGATCGCCCACGTCGCACGGAGCGACTGGCACGGTCTCAATGGAGAAGCCGTCGCCCATAGCATCCAACTCGGATTGATCCCGGGCGGCCATCCATCCGGTGATCGCCGCGCCGAAAGATGTACCTTCCTTCATGTTGGTGAGCGCGATCGTGCAGTCCGGGCACAAGGCCGCAAGCAACGCGCAGTAGGCCGTGTTGTTCGCGAATCCGCCTTCCACGAACACCGTGGTGCCTTTCTCGGCCCCGCAGCGGTTCAGCATTTGACGGGTAGCAATCGCCAGACTGAGGTTCAAAGCGGCGTAGTAGTCCTGCCCCAGCGCGCTGAACGGCGTTCCACCCGCGGATTCGAGATCCTTCAATGTCCGAATATCGTCACAGTTCACGACGCGCGCGGTCGCGCCGGGGAACGCCGTCGCATCGGGCAGAACGCCCGGCACAACAAACAGACTCTTGCCCGCGACCACAGACTTCACGGCGTCCAGATCGCTTGCGTCCTTCGCGTCCGTGAACGCTCCGAAGGTCTCGTATTCCATGCCGCCCGGGAAGATGCTGGTCTTCAGGGGACGTCCAAAGGCGTCCAGGTTGTAGAGTACCTTAGCCTCGCGTTCGGCATCGGTCAGTTCGCAGGTGTCGGACTGCCGCATGCCCACGCACCACGTACCGGTCGAGTTCAGAATGAAGTTCTGGTAGCCCTTCGCGAGATACGGCAGGAAGTTCGCGTTCGAATCGTGGATCCCCATGGTCACCTGACACTCGGGACCGACGCCGCAGGCCTCGGCGATCTCAGGCTTCAACGTTCCCAACCGTTTCCAGGGGGGCGTCATGGTGTCGGGGAACATGGTGTCCACGCCCAAACCTTTGGCCACCGTGCTCCACGTGTTCTCCGCGTAATTCCAGAAATAGCTGTGGTTGCCCAGGTAGGTGTATTCGATGCCCATATTGCCGGTCAGTTCGTAGCCGAGATAGCCCGAGTAGAACAGCACGTGGCGGCATCGTTCCCACACCTCGGGAAGTCGCTCCTTCACATAGAACAAGGACTTCGCCATATTCGCGAACCCAAGGTCGGGGGTGCACGTCACCTTGTGAAGCGCATCGCGGTCGCCGAAGGCCGCATAGAAGGCGTCTTGGACTTCGCCGCCTTTCTCGCTGGTGTACGAGATCACGGGATGCGCCAACCCGCCGTCCTCTCCGATGAGCGCACACGTGGCGCCGTGGGTGGTGATGGCGACGGCTTGGACATCGTAGTCCGCTGCCAGATCCTTGAGCGCGCCGCGGAACCACGACAAGAGTTCCTCCGTGGCCTCCACTTCGAGCCCGTTGGCTTCACCCGGCTCCGGAGACGCGCGGTGTTCCGCAAGGACCTCGTAGGCCTCGCCGTAGGCGCTGAGTTTCTTATTCGTTTTGCCAACGTCCAGTACTGCAACAACTGCCGGCTTCACGGCTCACCCTCCTTGTTCGCGACCCCGCCTACGCCTGGCTGGGGCGCCTCCCGATCGCGCGATCAACCTTCAATAGGGCCACAATACTAAAAGCGTCCACGATTTCGCCTTGATCGACCATATCCACGCATTCTGCCAAGGGCAACGTGCGTATCTGAAGCACTTCGGTGCCTTCCGGCTCCGCGTCGGTCTCCGACAGCTCCGTCGCTAGAAACACGTAACCCACTTCCGACGAGATACAGTTGCTCATGTGAATCTCGCCGTTCAGGAGTTGCCACGATTCCGCCAGGAGGCCCGCTTCTTCCCGCAACTCCCGCTTCGCGGCAACCAGCGGGTCTTCACCATACTCCGCGCCGCCCTCGACTACCTCCCACGAGTATACACCGGTCGGGTACCGAAATTGACCTATGAGATAGACATCATCCTCGGGAGTCATCGCCACCACGGCCACGGCGACCCGTGTGTCCACCACCCCGTAGATGCCCTCCGCCCCGTCCGGCCGGATGACCGCATCTTCCCGGATACGCATCCAGGGATTCTCGTAGACGGTTTTCGAACCCAAAGTCCGCCACGGATTCTTTTCACTAGGCATCACGGACGCTCACGCTTCCAAGGACATGACGAAGGGCTCTTCCAGGGCCTCACAGACCCAGCGCAAGAACCGCGCGCCGTCCGCGCCGTCGATCACCCGATGGTCGTAGGAGAGCGACAGAGGCAGCAGTGTCCGCGGCACGAAGGACCCGTCAACCCAGACAGGTTCGACGCGCGCGCGCGATACACCCAGGATGGCGACCTCGGGTGCGTTCACGATGGGCGTGAAGGCCGTGCCTCCGATGCCGCCCAGATTGCTGATGGTGAACGTACCGCCTTGCATCTCCTCAATGGTGATCTTTCGGGTCCGCGCCCGCTCGGCAATAGCGCCGAGTTCGACCGCGATGTCCGTGATGCTCTTGGCGTCCGCGTCGTGAATGACCGGAACAAGCAATCCCCGGTCGGTGTCCACCGCCACGCCGATGTTGTAGTACTTCTTGTAGACAATCTCGTTGTTCTCAACGTCTACACTGGCGTTGAACTGAGGAAACTTCTTCAGAGCAGAGGCGGTCGCCTTCACCAGGATGGCCGTCATGGTGAGTTTGCCGCCTTGGGCTTCCACTTCCTTGCCGTGCTTCTTGCGGAGCGCATCCACATCCGTCACGTCCGCCTTGTCGAACTGAGTAACATGAGGGATGGTGGTCCAGCACTGGGTCATATGCTGCGCCGTACGCCTGCGCACGCTATTCATCTCCTTGCGCTGAATCTCGCCCCAACGCGAAGGTTCCCCAAGCGGAGCGGGAGCCGGTTGTGACGAAGGCGATTGAGGCGAAGCCGCGCTGGGCTGGGCACTCGGCGCTTCCGCGTTCAGGGCGCGCGCAAAGTTCTTCACGTCTTCAGCCGAGATACGTCCCCCCTCTCCCGTTGCCGGGACCTCATGGATGTCCACGCCGATCTCGCGGGCAAGACGCCGAACGGATGGCGACGCGGGTACGGGACCGTCGGGCCGTGGTTTTGCGGTCTTTGCAGGCGCAGCCTTGGCCGCAACTGGAGCGGCTACGGGCACTGGCTCACTGGCTGCCTTCACGGGCACAGGTTCGGGTTCAGGCTCAGGCTCAGGCTTCGCCTCGGGCTTCTGCTCAGGGGCGGCCGGTTGCGCGGATTCATCGGCTCTAAGGATGACCTGTCCCACCTTGACCGTTTCGCCTTCATCGACGAGAATCTCCGTGACCGTGCCACTCACGGACGAGGGGACCTCGGCAGCGGCTTTGTCGGTCTCGACCTCTATCACCGGCTGATCGATTGAGACGGCATCGCCAATGGACACCAACACACTCGTTATCGTGGCGGTTTCTACGTTCTCACCCAGAGGCGGCAGCTTGAATTCGATGGCCATGGCGTCTTCCCGTGGTCCTTTCCGCTATACACTAATGGGGTTCGGCTTGTCGGGGTCAATGTCAAGTTTCTTCATTGCCCGCTTCACGACGTCGGGCTTGATCGTCCCGTCTTGGGCAAGCCCGTGGAGGGCGGCGAGCGCGATATGGCGCGCGTCCACTTCAAAGAAATCGCGCAAAGCGCGCCTCGATTCGCTTCGTCCGAACCCGTCCGTGCCCAGGGTCACGAATCGCTGGGGCACCCACCGGCCGATGAGGTCGGGCAGGGACTTGATGTAGTCCGAAGCCGCCACGACAACTCCCGGTTCCTTCTCCAAGGCCGATGTGAGGTACGGTTTCCGTGGTGTGCGGCCGGGATGCAGCATGTTCCAACGGTCGACCTCGAGGCCGTCCCGCCGGAGTTCGGTGAAGCTGGTCGCACTCCACACATCCGCGGCCACGCCGAACTCGTCGGCGAGCAACTGCTGCGCCTCTAGTGCCTGGTTCAAGATAGCGCCACTCGATAGAATCTGAGCGTTGAGCTTCGGCTCATCGGCTTCGGACGGCTTGAACTTGTACAACCCCTTCAGGATAGCCTCGTCCGTCACCCAATCCGGTTTCGGAGGCATGGCATAGTTTTCGTTCTCCACCGTCAGGTAGTAGAAGAGATTCTCCTGCTCCTCGTACATGCGCCGCAGCCCGTCGCGGACAATGACGCCCAGTTCGAATGCCATTGCAGGATCGTACGTGCGCAACGTCGGCATGGTCGATGCAATCAAGTGGCTGTGTCCATCCTGGTGCTGCAATCCCTCACCGTTGAGCGTCGTGCGACCGGCAGTTCCGCCCACCATGAATCCGCGGCACCGCATGTCGCCCGCAGCCCACACCAGATCGCCGATGCGCTGGAATCCGAACATGGAGTAATAGATGAAGAAGGGGATCATGGGAATGCCATGGGTCGAATAGGACGTACCGGCAGCGATGAACGACGACATGGACCCAGCCTCGGTGATGCCCTCTTCCAGAATCTGGCCGTCCTTGATCTCCTTGTAGTAGAGCAGGCTGTCCGAATCGACGGGTTCGTAGAGCTGGCCTTGATGGGAGTAGATGCCCACCTGACGGAACAGGGCTTCCATCCCGAAGGTCCGCGCCTCGTCGGGCACGATGGGGACGATGTACTTGCCCAGATTCTTGTCCCGCAGCAGCTTGGTCAGAATGCGTACCAACACCATGGTGGTGCTGACGGCGCGACCGTCCGTACCGCTCTGGAACTCCTCAAAGAAGGCATCCCCCGGTGTCTTCAATGCCTCGCACTTGCCCGACCGGCTCGGCACATAGCCCCCCAGATCCTTGCGCCGCTCCTGGAAGTACTTCATCTCGGGGCTGTCGTCCGCAGGCCGGTAGAAGGGCGCCATGCGCACGTCTTCGTCGGAGATGGGAATCCCGAACCGGGTGCGGAACTCCATCAGCTCGTCTTCGTTAAGCTTCTTCTGTTGATGGCTGATGTTCTTGCCTTCGCCGCTCTCCCCCAAGCCGTATCCCTTGATGGTCTTCGCCAAGACAACCGTGGGCTGTCCCGTGTGGGTGGTTGCGGCATGGTAGGCGGCATACACCTTCGCGGGATCGTGTCCGCCCCGCTTCAGGCGACGGAGTTGTTCGTCGGTGTAGTCCTTCACGAGGTTGAGCAGTTCCGCGTCCTTCCCGAAGAAACGCTCGCGTATGAACTCGCCCGATTCGACGACGTATTTCTGGTACTCGCCATCCACCGCTTCGCCCATCCGCTGGACCAGTCGCCCTTCCGAATCGCGGGCCAGCAGCGGGTCCCAGTCGGTGCCCCAGATCACCTTGATCACATTCCAGCCCGCGCCGCGGAAGATAGCTTCGAGTTCCTGGATCATCTTCTGGTTGCCGCGAACCGGGCCGTCCAAGCGCTGGAGGTTGCAGTTGATCACGAAGATGAGGTTGTCCAACTTCTCACGCGAAGCAAGCGTGATCGCGCCAAGGGTCTCGGGCTCGTCGCATTCGCCATCGCCAAGAAACGCCCACACATGGGAGCCGTGATCTTTCTTGAGACCGCGGTCCTCCAGGTACCGGTTGAACCGAGCCTGGTAGATGCTCATGATCGGCCCCAACCCCATGGAAACCGTGGGGAACTGCCAGAATTCGGGCATCAACCACGGATGGGGATAGCTGGACAGGCCGCCTCCCTCGCGCAATTCGCGGCGAAAGTTGTTCAACTGGTCGGCGTTGATTCGGCCCTCGAGAAACGCCCGCGCGTAGATGCCGGGCGCCGCGTGGCCCTGGAAATAGATCTGGTCGCCGCAACGGCCCTCGCCTGGGCCGCGAAAGAAATGATTGAAGCCGACCTCGTACAACGTCGCGGCCGACGCGAAGGTCGAGATATGCCCTCCGACGCCATCCTCATCGCGGTTGGCCCGCACAACCATGGCCATGGCGTTCCACCGGATGATGCTCTTAATCCGCCGTTCGATCTCGCGCTGCCCCGGATACTCGGGCTGGGCGTCGGCGTGAATCGTGTTGACGTACGGCGTATTGGCCGTGAAGGGAAGGCGAACACCCGCCTCATGCGCGTGAATCTGAAGTCGGCGCAGAATGTGCAGCACCCGGTCGGGTCCCTCGGTCTCAAGTACTTGATCGAGCGACTCCAACCACTCTCTGGTCTCGATGTCGAGCGAGTCGGCCTTGCCGGGCTGCGTTGAATCGGAATTCACGTCGTGCCACCACTTTCATGTGAAGGAGCGCCTGGGCAGGGCCGGGGGGCACGCTACACCAGACGACACTGGTCAGGTCCTGTTGGTCCGCCCCCGCGTGTGCGGGCTACATCCTTCGGTGCGCTACTGCCATCACCATTCTACCTCTCGGAGACCCCGCACCGAATGGGCGGTAAGTCCCTCATTCTAGACCCTATAGGGAGAACTATCAAGACGATCCGGAAATTCCGTTCTCCCCTCTCACAGCGCCGCGGCAGCGCGCCGCTCCGATGCACTGGCGGATCTCAGGCAACTCCACGCCGATTGCCCCCGTGTCGATGCCGCGCTCTTCCCGGGCGGTGACCCAGGCGGCACCCCTCCCCAACTGGTGAGGCCGTTCCAGAAGGACAAGGTCGCCTGGGCTCTCGTGCTTCAAACCGAAGCGGTACGGGTAGGGTGGCTCAAAGCGATTACTCTGTGGACGCATAAGAAGACCGGCCGAAGGCAAGCCTTCGGCCGGTTTTCGTCGAATATCGTCAGATGTCTA
>JAAEQP010001035.1 GCA_024231375.1 bacterium
CGTAGTCTCACGCTGTTTGGTGGGATCCTCGTGGTGAATCGGAAGGTGTAGCGTAAACGTAGACCCCTTGTCCAACACGCTCTCTACGGTGATCTCGCCGCCGTGGGCACGCGCTATCTTCTGGCTGCACGCCAAGCCCAGCCCTGTGCCCGCGGAGCCCTTTGTGCTGCTGAACGCGAGGAACAACTTGTCCCGGAAACTGTCGGGAATCCCCTCCCCCGTGTCGCTCACGTCGATTCGGATCGCTGTGGGATCCTGGTGCGTCGCCACGGTGATTTTTCCGCCGCGTTTCTGGCAAGCTTCGATGGCGTTCGTCACCAGGTTCAACACCACACGGAATACGCTACGCCCATCCATGAACACCGTGTCCAATCCGCCCCGCTCGAACGCCAGTTCAACGTGCGCCTTCTCAGCCTTCGGTCCCGCCACCTGCATGGCCTCCGCCACGAGTCCGTTCACATCGGTCCGCGTGTATTCGGGTTCGTGTCCGCGCGAGAATGTCAGAAGGTTGACGACAATGTCCTCGATCCGGCCTACCGAATTGCCGAGCAGACTCCGGCCCTTCTTCACATAGCGCCATTCGGTTTCGGCGATGCCCAGGTCGATGTA
>JAAEQP010001036.1 GCA_024231375.1 bacterium
ACATGCTGCCCTTCGCCAAGGCCCGCACGCGCACCCATTTCGATTGCGACGGCCCGGTCTTCCCCGAACCCATGTACTTCTGGGGCTCCTACGCCCAGGACAACTACGGTCGCGACCGCGGCGACTTGCCGGTAGGCGTCACCGAGAACCGCTACATTCGCTATCACTACGACGGCATTCTCGAAGTGGTTGCGATCATGATCGACTACCACACCCACACCGGAGACGCCCGATTCCTGCGTGAGGAGTTGCTGCCGATTGCCGATGCCGCGCTGGCGTTCTTCTTCGGATTCTATGATTTGGACGCCGACGGACGGTTGCGGATGGAGCCCGCCCAGAGTCTCGAAACGTGGCAGAAAGTCATCAATCCCTTGCCGCCCATCGCGGGAATCCAGCATGTCACCGAGGGACTCCTGGCCCTTCCCGCCGACTTGACCACGCCCGCGCAACGCGACACCTGGGCGCGGATGCAGCGGCAGCTTCCCGAACTGCCCACCACCGAGATCGACGGCGAACGCGCGATCGCCGCGGCCGCCGAGATCCTGGAAGAGGCTCGCAACTCCGAGAACCCCGAACTCTATGCCGTGTTCCCCTATCGCTTGTTTGGTGTCGGCATGCCCGACCTCGACATGGCACGGCGCACCTTCGAGCAGCGCCGGGTGAAGGACCATCACGGCTGGCGTCAGGACGAGATCCAGGCTGCGCGGTTGGGGTTGTCGGCGGAGGCGTCCGACCGTTTGCTGAAGCGATTCTCCGAAAAGGATTCCGGCAGCCGGTTCCCGGCATTCTGGGGTCCCAACTTTGATTGGATCCCCGATCAGGACCACGGCACCAGCGGGCAGATGGCGTTGCAGACCATGTTGCTGCAGAACCAAGGGCGGCGCATGATCCTGTTCCCCGCGTGGCCGGTGGACTGGAACGTCGAGTTCAAGCTGCACGCTGCCCACAACACGACCGTGCAAGGCGTCTACCGCGACGGCATCGTCAAGGAGTTGGTCGTAACGCCCGCCGAACGGGAGGCCGATCTGCTGATGCTGTTGCCGCAGTAGCGAAAGCGGGGGCCGGAAACCGGGGACAGTGGAGCGGTTGAGAAGGTCTCAGTCTCTGGCGCGAAGCCCGCGACAGGCGGGGGACACCCATTGTTGCCCTGGGAAGGGCGATAATCGCAGAAAGCCCCGGCTCCCTCGCGAGAACCGGGGCAGATTCCAGACTTCCACGCTCATCTAGAAACAGTTGAAGCGTTCTACGAGCGGGGAGAAGATGAATTGCATGAGGAGGTCCCCAAGAATCGGAATATCAAAGAATCCCAGGTCCTCAAAGAGTTCTGCTACTGGCTCGATAATCGAACACATGACTTTCGTTTCCTCCTCTGCCCGCACCGGTTCTCCCGAACCGGGCAGCGTAGCTTGTTACCTCTACGCGAGGTTTGCCATATGAACCCACCGGCGACCACCACGGGTAGGTTTGAAGCATTATGGTCGGGGCCATCAGTGCAGTCAACCCGTCGTTTGCCCAGATCCCAATACTAGGTGGACGGTCTTGGGCGAAGCTTGCACCCAGCCGCCGAACCTGCGATCCTAGAGATCCGCTGGTATGGACTTGCCGTAACGGCCGCGGACGGTGGCCCGGAGATTCGTGAATGATGCATGTCGGTGTCCTGATGGGACTGACCCCGTTGATGGCGTTGGTGGTGACTTGCGCCTGCTCAGTCGCCGCGGCAGACCCGCCATCCCCCGCGAACGGCGCCGAGATCGTGGCGCTCTGGCCTGAAGGCGCGCCGGACGCCATCGGCAACGAGGAATCCGACAAACCCATCCTGATGGTGCGGCGTCCGGACCCGGCCAAGTCCAAGGGTGTGGCCATGATCGTATGTCCCGGCGGCGGCTACAGCCATCTGGCCTGGACCAAGGAAGGCGAAAAGGTCGCTGACTGGCTGGTGAACAACGGCATCACCGCGTGCGTGCTGCGCTACCGCCACGGACCGCGCTATCTCCATCCCGCGCCGTTGCAGGACGGCGAACGCGCCGTCCGCACGGTGCGCGCCCGCGCGGAGGAATGGGGCCTCGACAAGAAACGGATCGGCATGCTCGGTTTCTCGGCAGGCGGCCATCTTGCCGCGACGGTCGGCACCCACTTCACGGGATGGCGTCCTTTCGCATTAGACCCCATCGACCGCGTCAGTTCACGTCCCGACTTCATGATTCTCATCTACCCCGTCATCTCGCTCATGGCGCCCAACAGCCACCGCGGCACCCTGAAGAACCTGCTCGGCCACAAGGTCAGCGAATCCCTCAAACGGGACCTGTCCAACGAGTATCATGTGACCAAGAAGACGCCGCCCACGTTTTTGGTGCATACGTCGAACGACCGCACTGTGTCGTCGGCGAACAGCGCGCTCTTCTACCTGGCGCTGCGTGAAGCGGGTGTGCCCGCCGAAATCCACATCTACGAACAGGGCAAGCACGGATTCGGGCTTGCCGAGGACGACCCCGTCCTGTCGACCTGGCCCGGCCATTGCCTGGCCTGGCTCCGCACGCGGGGCATCCTCGAATAGTTCTGGCGACGAACGAAAACAGTTGAGATGGAAGCGGAAGATCCGGGACTGTACCAAGCGAGCGAGTCTCCGAGCGAGACGGGACTGTCCCAGGCGTTTTAAACTCAGGAGGCAATTGGAATGGACGCGTTTCCGCGAACCAACGTCGGCGGTGTTTCCGTGTCGCGCATGATCATTGGCACCAACTGGTTCCTCGGTTGGAGCCACTGCACCGCGGCCAAGGACGCCTACATCAAAGACCACATCGCCGACCGCAAGGTCATCGCCGACATCCTGGAAGTGTTCTTCCGCGAAGGCGTTGATACGGTCATGGGCTTTGCCGCCCATCCCCCGATGGAAGATGCCATCAAGGATGCTGAAGACCGAACCGGTGTGGGGTGCGTCATGGTGTCGACACCGACGTTTCCCGTCTCGCCGGACCTTCCCGAGAACGGGTTTGACGCGGATGCCTGCGCCGCTATCCTGGACACCGAACAACGGCTAGGCGTGAAGGTCTGCATGCCGCACCAGTCCACGACCGACGCCTTGGTCGACCGCTGCACGCGGAAACTGCGCAAAGCAGACCAGCTCTGCCAATGGATGCGCGAACGCGGCATGGTTCCCGGTCTGAGCACCCACATGCCCGAGAGCATCATCTACGCTGACGAATCCGGTCTCGACGTGGAGACCTACATCTCCATCTACAACACCATGGGCTTCCTCATGCAAGTGGAGGTGGACTGGGTTTCCCGCATCATCCAGGACGCCAAGAAGCCTGTCATGACCATCAAACCTTTCGCCGCTGGACAGGTGCGTCCGTTGCAGGGCTTGACCTTCGTCTGGAACACCCTGCGCGACCAGGACATGGTCACCGTTGGCACCATGTCGCCCCGCGAAGCCGCCGAGGTCGTCGAGATGTCGCGCGACATCCTCTCCCGCCGCCAATCGTCGGCAACGCTCCAGGAGACACGTTCCAAGTCGTCGGTGAAGGCAGCATCCTAGATGCCGCTTCTCGATGTAGACGGTCTCCGCACGCACTTCCACACCAGAAACGGCGTAGTGCGCGCCGTAGACGGCGTGTCCTTCTCCCTGGACAAGGGCGAAACCCTCGGCGTCGTGGGCGAATCGGGTTCCGGCAAGTCCGTCATGGTTCTGTCGCTTCTCGGTCTGCTGCCCGTGCCGCCTGCCCGCATCGAATCCGGCGCTGCCCGGTTCGACGGCACTGATCTCCTGACAGCGTCCGCCGCCGCCCTCCGCGCCATCCGCGGCCGCCGCATCTCCATGGTATTTCAGGATCCCATGACCACGCTCAACCCTTACCTGCGCATCGGCGCCCAAGTAGCTGAGCCGCTACTCGTCCACGAGAAGTGCGGTCGCGCCGAGGCCAAACGGCGCGTCGTCGACGCCTTGGAGTCCGTCGGCATCCCCGACGCGGCGAGTCGCACCGAAGACTACGCCCACGAGTACTCCGGCGGCATGCGCCAGCGCGTCATGATCGCCATGGCCCTGATCATGCAGCCCGACCTGCTCATCGCCGACGAACCGACCACGGCGCTGGATGTGACGGTACAGTCCCAGATTCTTGACCTCATCAAAGCCCGGCAGGACGCGCTCGGCATGGCCGTGATCCTCATCACGCATGATTTGGGCGTGGTGGCAGGCACATGCGACCGCGTGCTGGTCATGTACGCCGGACGCATCGTCGAGTCGGCCACTACGGAGGCATTGTTCCAACGTCCGCTTCATCCCTATACCTCCGCGTTGATGGCCTCCGTGCCCGCGACCCACACCAAGGGCGA
This sequence comes from bacterium, assembly GCA_024231375.1. The sequence goes on from JAAEQP010001036.1 coordinate 4,333, forward strand.
CACCCTCTACAGCATCCCCGGATCGCCGCCCGATCTATCGATGCCCATCCAGGGGTGTCCCTTCGCACCCCGTTGCGACAAGGCCGTTGACCGATGCCGTGTGGATTCCCCCGAACTCGTCGAGATTGAACCCGGACATTGCTCGGCATGTCTCCGCGTGCAGGCGGGGGAACTGTGATGGCGCCGATTCTGGAACTCAAAGGCGTGAAGACCCACTTCCCCGTGCGCAAGGGGCTGTTGATTGAGCGGACCGTAGGCTCGGTGAAAGCCGTCGACGGCGTTGACCTTGCAGTAGAGCGCGGCGAAATCCTGGGCTTGGTGGGTGAATCGGGTTGCGGAAAGTCGACGCTGGCGCGCACCATCCTGCGGCTCGTGCCGCCGACGGAAGGCGAGATTCGTTTCGAGGACCGCGACTTGGCCGCGCTGCCGCCCGCGGAACTTCGCGGCATCCGGCCACGCATCCAGATGGTGTTCCAAGACCCCTACGCCTCACTCAATCCGCGCATGACCGTGTTCGACGCCATCGCCGAACCGGTCCGCATGCACGGACTCGCCTCGCGCAACGACGTGGCCGACCGGGTGACCTCACTGATGGAACGCGTCGGGTTGGCGAAGCGGCACGTGCGCAAATATCCCCACGAATTCTCGGGCGGTCAACGTCAACGCATCGCCATCGCCAGGGCACTCGCCCTGGAACCGGTACTGATCATCGCCGACGAACCCGTGTCAGCACTCGATGTGTCGGTTCAAGCCCAGATTCTGAATCTACTGGCCCGGCTGTGTGCCGAGTCCGACCTGACCCTTATCCTGATTTCACACGATTTGTCCGTGGTCAACCACCTCGCCCACCGCATCGCTGTCATGTACCTCGGTAAGATCGTCGAACTCGGCGAGGCGTCGGCCACCTTCGAACAGCCGCTGCACCCTTACGCCCGCGCCCTCATCAGTGCCGTCCGCGTACCCGACCCCCAACGCGAGAAGACCCGAGAGCGCCTGCGCCTGCAAGGCGACCCGCCGTCCCCCCTCAACCCGCCGCCCGGCTGCGCCTTCCACCCGCGCTGCTCCTTCGCAATCCGCGAGTGCGCGGAGCGCACACCTCCCCTGGAGCCGCAAGGCGACGGGCGTATGGCGGCATGCCTGCGGCTGATGGAGATCACTTAAATCGGGGACAGACTACGAATTGTTCCCCTCTTCGCTCATTTCTCCCTTGGGTTTTGGTTTGCGGCCGCGCTTCTTGGGACGAAGCACGCGTTGGAGCAGGCTCTCCAACTGGTCCAGGAATACGGGCGAACCGCAGGGGCGTCCGGTATGCGTATGTGCACGGACGCGGCCAACGGCCTCGTCGTCATCGCCGTCAGACAGCCATTTCTTCCAGTCTTCGACGACGCCGGGAGGTGGAAAATTGTCCGACAGAAGCGGATCTTTTCGCAGGTCGCAATGCGCCGACGCACTGGACCATCGGTAGTCTTCCGCCCGGTCAACCAGCCCTGCCCGCACGGGGTTGCGTTCAACGTACCGCACGGCCGCCCACAGGTGCGGTTCATCCATAGGGCACGAGTGAAAGCGCCCCTGCCACACGTGCCCGCTCAGTTCCGTCCGGGTGTTGAAGTGCATGGCGTACACCGTGTGCGCATCCCGCAACGCCAACCCAAGCGAGTCCTCACGCGACGGCACCACCACCAGATGCACGTGGTTCGTCATCAGGCAATATGCCCACACCGCAAGTCCGTGCCGACTGGCATACCGCTTCACGAACCGCAGATACGCTTCCCGGTCCGCATCGACCTCGAACACATCCGCCCGCCGATTCCCGCGCTGCGTCACATGATGCGGGAACCCCGGAACTACAACTCGCGCAACTCTACTCATGTTGCGAGGATAGACACACCTCGGCCACAAGTCAAATCAATTCGTAGTCTGTCCCTGATTTGAAACGTACGGAACCCGGGCCTCCCTCGGCGGCAGTTCAGGGAACGGCGCATGCGGCTCGGCTTGGTACCAGAAGGCGATGGAGGCGATGTCGTCGGAGAGGAGCTTGTACTTGGTCTCGTCTTCCCAGCCCAAGGCCTGAATGGTGACGCGGAGGTCGCGGTCGTAGCAGATGGGATCGTGGATGTGCCAGCGGTACAGGCTCCAGTAGCTCGGGGGCGCATCGTTCTCGTTTGAGGGGAGCGTCGTACCGGCGTAGGCGGTGGTGTAAGGTTCGGGGAACCCGAAACTGCCGCAGAAATAGTCTTCGGTACCAGTGCCGCAGATCGTGGGGAACGCGTCGTCGCCGTCCATGTAGAACTTGATCTCGCCTTCGCCAAACCAGCCCTTTTCCAACTGCGTCCAGGCGAGGAACGTACCGACATAGCGCCCTTTCCCTTTCACGCCGTCGAGAATGACGTAGGGATTCTCCACGTCGGTCCGGGCGCGCCGCCATTGTGCGTGGAGATAGGCGGCGTTGTCCGGGACATCGGTCAGGGCGTAGGTGATCTGATAGGCCACCAGCTCCAAATCTGCATCGGCCTGGTTCTCGAGCGTAACCTTGGCGTGTGTGCGGAACGGCATGGGCCAGTAACAGTTGAGCGCGTTCGCGGGATTCGCCACAACGGCCAAGGAATTCACGGGAGCGAACTTCTCATGACCAACTGCGAAGAAATCCGGCGCGGGGACCTCGATCGACGGCGTTTCCTCGTCGTCCCAGTAGAACCGCAACACATGCGCGCGGCTCAGCCCTTCAACCAGCCAGATGTGCTGGATGACGCCGGGTCCGTCCACATCCATCAACGTGGCTGTTTCGCCGGCGTTGATGCGTAGGAAGGGCCGCACCTTCCAGCCTTGACCCAGATGGTCGGCGGCACGGGCGGCCGTCACCGGTTTGGGTTCGCCGGGATTGGGGATGGCCATCCCGCCCTTGCCCGGCTCGCCGGTCGGATTCTCCGCCGACACCGACCGGGTCCGCGCATCGGTCAACAACGGCAACGAACTGAGCCCTGTTAAAAGGCTTGGCAATGCATGCAATGACGAGTCCACAGTACTTCCTCCAGCGATGACAGTCGGCATACGGTTTCACGCACGAGACACGGGCCTCCCAGCCCGTGGGCCGAGGATAGATGCACTTCGGGAGCAAGTCAATCCAACCCGCGTTCCGTGCGCTTCAAGGTCGGGGGAGGTGTCTACGCGGGACGGCGATGCGGCACGCCTTCAGGGACATCCACGCGAGGGTTGGGAACCAGGTTTTTCGCCACTGCTTTCTGTAGCTGTTCGGCCAGTTCCTTGCGGTTCGTGGCGCGGATGGGCTCGTCACCAAAAGTGATGGTGACGTTGAAGTAGGGCAATTGAAACAACTGCGTGGCGTGATGGGTGAACGGCTCGCCGTGGGCCCAACACACATGGGTGGTCGCTGGCGGACACCCCTCGGGCGTCTCATAGCGAATGGTCGCGTAGTGTACGGGCCACCCGTTTTCGGCTGCCGGCTGCAACAAAGCGCCCTTGAAGGGACGCACCTCGTAGCCCGGCGACGTCTGCCCTTCCGGGAAGAAGGCCACCCCTTCACCGCTTCCGAGGGCCTGCGCAATGCAGCGGTTCACGCGATGCGTATCGCGCATGTCATTGCGGTCGATGAAGATGGTGTGGATCCACTTGCTCAGTGTCCCTATCAGAGGCCACGACTTCATCTCTGTCATCGAGATATACACGCATGCCAACTGGGACGCAAGCACGAATCCGTCTACATAGCCTTGATGGTTGCAGACGAGAAGAAAGGGGTACTTGGGACGTGTGCCGCGTACCTCCACCCGCATCCCCACGATGAAGGCCATCAAGCGGCCCCACAGCTTGAAGAGAAACTGCCGGGACACCCGCTCAAACCACGGGGATATCAGGACCAGAGGCAGCACCAAGACCCGGAGCAGCAGACAGAAGCAGGTCCAAGCGGCCAGGATGCCCAACCGGACCACCAGACGCACCCGTCCTGCGATGTCATTGTGCTTCATTTCCGTTCTCATCGTTAGTGATACCGCCAAAGCGGCCTGGCGTTACACGTTAGGGCCCTCGGCCACGGCCTTCGCCGCTCTCGGGAGGCTGTCCAGAGGCACAAAACACTCTGCGACGGCCTGATACAACTCCTCTGCCAGCTCCTTGCGGTCTGTTCCTGGGATCGGCGCGTCGCCAAACACGACCGTGGCATCCAGATGCGGCATCCGCAGAATGTTCAGTATGTTCGTGCCAAAGGACATTCCGTCGCGCCAGATCAGCACTTCCCGCGCGGGCGGCCAGCCCTCGGGCACGCGGTACGACAGGGCCGCGTAGTGGACCGGCACGCCCATCTGGACGGCGGGCTCCAAAAGCGACGGCTTGAACGGGTGTACTTCGCCGTCTTGGGCGATCCGGCTTTCGGCGAACACGTGGACGCCGTCGCCACGGTCCATGGCGGCGCCAATCAATTCGTTCACGCGGACCGTGTCGCGCCTACGGCTCCGGTCTACGAATATGGTGTCCATCGTCCGCGCCATGAATCCGATGACAGGCCATTGCGCCACGTCCGCCCGCGACACCAGGACGCATCCCGTCACACTCGCGAGGAGGACCAGATCCAAGTTTGTTAAATGGTTGGAAACGCTGAAGAACGGTGGAAGCGGCGCATTGCCGTGCGTCCGCACGCGCACACCGATCAGCCGCAACGCCACCTTGGCCCAGATGCGGAAGATACGCCGGCGGACAAACCTGTCCAGCCGTTTGGAGAACGGCGAAGCGGCCAGGCCAGCCAAGCGAATGGTGTACGTAGCCATCGTCCAAACCACGAGAAGCACCAGCCGGACTATGATACGAACCCCACCCACTGCGAGTGCGTTCCTCCTCCACGTTGGCCTGTCGCCGCGTTCTGCGCCCATTCTCTCAAGGGGACCGGACTGGGTCAAGTCCGTCAGTTCCGTTGAGGCAGCAGATCTAGATCGCTCAAGTCCTTGCCGAGGCGTTCCGACAGCACGCGCGACCCCTCCAGGTTGAGGTGGTCGGGGTCGGAGAACAGTTCCACGCGATCGGCGAAGAGATCCCGATAGTCCAGGACGATTGGGTCGCGCCCTGCCAGGAGTTCCACGACCCGCGAATCCCACTCCGCCGTGGGCATGAGCAACGCCGCCTCGTCCGTGTACGCTTGGGTCAGTGGGAACTCTACGAGCACGACGGTCACTCCCTGGTCCTGGCACAGGTCCAGCAGGTCGGCGAAGTATTGGGCCACGATCTCGTCGTACCAGGACGTGCCCTTGAAATGGGACGCGGCGCGGATCCGCGCCTGGGCCCGTTTGTCGGGAACGTCGGAGAAGTCGCGCCCAAGCCGTTGTTTCACTATGCTTTGTGTCCCCTGTATCCGGCGGTTGAGGCCCTCGAACACCATGCGCGAATTGCCTGCGTATGGGACTGCATCGCACCGGATCCAGTCGCCGAAGTACTTGAACGGCTCCCCGCGGCGGCGCGCGATGTCCAGGTAATCCAGATACTGTGCCCAGTAGGGTTCGGATGTCTGGCCCAGCTCGGCCGAACAGAATGAGTGCAGGTCGAGCTGGATTACCATCGTGCGGAAGGGAGGCTGGAACTCCTTGAATAGGTGCTTGAGACGGTAGTAGGTCACCATGTAGCTCTCGCCGAGGGAGGCGAGGTTGATCGAATCGGGGAAGGCGTCGCTACGCAAGCTCAAGGCCACGTGACTGTTGCCCAAGAGGCCCACCGACACGCCTTCCGTGCGCGACGAGAATTCCCAGTCCCGCTCCACGGGCCTCGTCGCTGACAAGACCTCGCTCAGAAACAGATGGCGCAGCGCCAGGTGGGCGATGACGACCACGACGACGAACGCGGCGGCACGAAAGCGTTTTTTGTCCAAGGTACTCATTAGAATTGGAAGTAGATGAACTCCTGCGCGTTGAACTCACCAAATACCAGGATACCAAACAGCAGGGCAACATACGCCGCCCATCGCACCGGCGTCGGCAGGCTTAGAATGCGGTCCCGCACCGGTTTCCGCCGCTGCAGCAGATGTGCAATCTCCATGAGCGCGATGGCCCCGACCGCAACGCCCATCTGGCTCGCGGACAGGGGCTTGAACAACAGCGGATGGTCCAGGCGAAAACCTTTGACGGACTCCGAAACCAGCGTGAACGCCTCCGACACGTACCGTGCCCGGAAAATGACCATGGAGAACGCGAACAGATGGAACGTGATGACGACCTGAATGAATTGGTGGAATCGCTCCAGGCGGCCCGGGAACAGCCGACGGGTGATCCGCTCTCGGGCCGACTTCGTGGCCGCACCCACAATCAGGTAGATGCCATGCACGCCACCCCATATCACATAGGTCCAATTGGCGCC
>JAAEQP010001037.1 GCA_024231375.1 bacterium
CCGTGGGAACAGAAAACCGACAAACCCGATGACCCGACCGAAACCATCGCTTTCAGCGACGGCGTCTGGTTCGACCCGTCGGGCGGACGATTCGTCATGTGGTACGAGACGGGAAGGCAGAGTACCTGCTACGCCGAATCGCGCGACGGGATTCACTGGGGCAAACCCGCGCTGGACGTGCGGCCCGGCACCAACATCGTCATGGAAGGGAAACGGGACTCGACAACGGTCTGGCTCGATCATCTGGAGACGGACCCCGCCAGGCGCTTCAAGATGATGCGGTGCCGGCGTGATATATGGCCCGGCTACACCCACGCCCTAGCGGTGTCCCCAGACGGCATTCATTGGGACGAGGCTCTTCCGCCCCTCGTGGCGGAGCGATCAGACCGATCCTCGTTCTTCTTCAATCCATTCCGGGAGAAGTGGGTGTACAGCATGAAGGACGTCCAGGGGGACCCGGCGACGCGGTACCGTCGGTACTATGAATCCGAGCAGTTCCCACCACCCGAGGACGCAGGCGCACGGACTGTGCCATGGGTAGGCGCCGACACACTCGACGAACCCCGCGAAGGCATCGGCACGCCGCCCCAGCTCTACAATCTGGACGCGACAGCGTACGAATCCCTGCTCCTGGGACTCTTCGTCATCTGGCAGGGCAATCCCCCGAACTACCCCGCGAGACAGAAGATCAACGAGGTGTTCGTCGGCTTCAGCCGCGACGGATTCCATTGGCACCGGCCCTTGCGCGAACCGTTTATTCCCGTCTCGGAGGAGTCGGAAGCTTGGAACTACGGCAACGTGCAGTCTGTGGGAGGGTGCTGTCTGGTCGTCGGTGAGCAACTCAATTTCTATGCGAGTGGCCGCATGACGCGCAAGGTCTCGGCCCACGAGGGGTTCAGCAGCACCGGGCTCTTCACACTGCGGCGCGACGGGTTTACCTCCATGAACGCGGGCGCAGACGGCGGAATCCTCACTACGCGTCCCCTGAGATTCGAGGGCAGCCACCTCTTCGTCAACGTGGACGCGCCCCAGGGAGAACTGCGTGTCGAGATGCTCGACGTGCACGGCAAGCCCATCGAGCCCTTCACGGTCTCCCAGTGTGAGGCCATCGCGACGGACTCCACCATCGTCCCCGTGCGCTGGGCCGGCGAGCCTTCACTGGTATCGTTGTCGGCGCAACCCGTGCGCATCCGGTTCCACCTGACCAACGGGAAGCTGTACGCGGTTTGGGTGAGTCCTTCGTCTCAAGGAGAGAGTATGGGGTATGTCGCTGCCGGGGGTCCGGGCTTCTCTGGCCCCCGAGACACGGTGGGACGGGATGGGTACGACGCGGCTGCAAACGTGCTGGCCCAATGAGACGCGAAAGACACGTGCGGCCTCGTCGCAGATATTGACAGGTCGTTCACATTCTCGCTATGCTCCGCACCGTTCCGCTGGGCGGGAACGGGCACAAGAACGGCCTCTTGCGGAAGGCTGCGCTCTCTCTGGTTTGGCGCAAGACTGTGGAGATCTGAACCGTGACACTTGTTGACTGGCTGGTCATTGCCGGATACGTCTTGATCGCGTTGACCATTGGCAGCGTCTTCGCGAAGAAGGCGGGAAAGAGCAAGGAAGACTACTTCCTCGCGGGACGGAGCCTGGGCTGGTTCGTGGCGGGCACGTCCATCGTGGCGACAACGTTCTCGGCCGACACGCCGGTGTTTGTGGCCGGCATGTCGCGCGAGACGGGCATACACTACAACTGGTTCTGGTGGTCGGCGCTGATCGGGCAACTGGCCACGGTGTTCTTTTTCGCGCGACTCTGGCGGCGTAGCGGCGTGCTCACCGACATCGAGTTCCTGACCAAGCGCTATGACCGCACACCCGCCAACCACGGCCTCCGCGTCTTCAAAGTCTTCTTCGACGGCATCTACATGAACTGCGTCGTCATGGCGTCGGTGACATTGGCCATGGCGAAGATCTTCAAGGTCGTGTTGGAGCTTTCCGACGCGGCCCTGTTTCATTTGCCCGTATTGGGCGACGTCACATCCACGGGCCTCCTCCTGTGCGTGCTGGGCTCGGCGGCCGTGGTCTACTCGGCCATGTCGGGCATGTACGGCGTGGTCTACACGGACCTCGTGCAGTTCGGGCTGGCCATGGTGGGATCGATAGCCCTCGCCGTGATCGTGTACTTCGACATGTCGCAGGGCGCAGGGCTGCACGCCAACCTGCAATCTTCGCCTGCATTCAAAGA
>JAAEQP010001038.1 GCA_024231375.1 bacterium
CATCGAAGACGCGCTCAAGAAGTAGCGGGAGCGCTTCCTCTCACCGCGAGGCGCCTCATCGTGGCCTCCTGTCCCCCGCTCCGCCCCCCACCGCCCTCGCTTGAGGGGTGTGGTAGACTGCCGCAAGTAGGGCGAGCAAACGGGAGACGTGCGATGAAGAAGGCCATCATCACAGGCAAGCGGCAGGCGAAGCTGGTGGACGTTCCGGACCCGGCGCCAAGGGGCGACTGGGCGCTGGTGAAAGTCCATGTTGCCCCGTTGTGCACGGAGTGGAAGCAGTTCGTGGAGGGGCGTCCGGGAGAGTATCTGGGACACGAAGCCGCGGGTGAGGTGGTGGCCGTTGACGAGCCGGGGCACGTGAAACCCGGCGACCGCGTGGTGGTGATGCCGCAGACGCCGTGCGGGCAGTGTGCGTTGTGTCGGGCGGGGGACTACATCCACTGCGAACACACGCTCGACTTCACGGCCGTCCACGGTTCGCCGGAGGGCAGCGCGACGGTTGCCCAGTATCTGCTGAAGCCGTCCTGGCTCTTGCCCCGTATTCCGGAGGGCGTGAGCTACGAACATGCGGGGTTGGCGTGCTGTTCGTTGGGACCGTCGTTCGGGGCCTTCGAGAAGATGGGGCTGTCATCAGGCGAGACAGTGCTCATCACCGGCATCGGACCGGTGGGCATGGGGGCCGTCGTCAACGCCCAGTTTCGCGGTGCGCGCGTCATCGTAGTGGAATCGGCCCCATGGCGGGTGGCGCGCGCGAGGGAGATGGGGATCGAACACGTGCTCTCACCGGACGCGCCGGACCTCGCCGAAGCCGTGAGGGAACTGACAGGAGGCATCGGAGCGGACTGCGCCCTCGACTGCTCGGGCACGATAGGCGCCCAGCGGACATGCATGGAAGCAACGCGACGGCAGGGACGTGTGGCGTTTGTGGGCGAGTGTTTCGAGGCGCTTCCCGTCACGGTGAGTCCGGACCTCATCCGAACGGGCCTGACCGTCATAGGCTCGTGGCACTACAATCTGAACGGCTATCCCGACGTGATGCGCGTGATTGAGGAGTCGCCCCGCATCGACAAACTCATCAGCCATGTTCTCCCCATAAGTGACATCCAGCGCGCGTTCGAACTGGGCGCATCAAAGGAAACGGCCAAGGTCATCGTCAAGCCCTGGGAGTGACTCGAAACCATTGCCAAAGCGTTAACATACACCTTCGTGTCATTCTGAACGAAGTGAA